>NZ_RQYL01000019.1 GCF_003860125.1 Fretibacterium sp. OH1220_COT-178
CCGTCTCGCCCGTCAGCTGGTTCAGCGCGTTGTAGGTGTAGGTCGTCGCCACGCCGCCCACGCTCTTCGAAACGCGGTTCCCCGCCGCGTCGTAGGCGTAGGTCGTGCTCGTCGTCGTCCCGTTCTCCGTCACCGTCTCGCCCGTCAGGCGGTACAGCGCGTCGTACGCGTACGTCACAGTCCGGTTGCCGCTCCGGCCGCTCTCCTGAACCCCCAGGCGCTCGCCCGCGCTCCCCACCGTGTAGATGTACTCCGCAACCGATGACCCGTTGCGGTCCGTTATCCGCTCGCGCGTCAGCGCGTTCACCGCGTCGTACTCGTACTCCGTCGTCAGGCCGTTGGAGTACGCCGCCTTCGTCAGGTTCCCGTTCGCGTCGTAGGCGTACGTCGTCACCGCGCCCCCGCGGTCCGTCACCGAGGTCAGGCGGCCCAGCACGTCGTACGTGTTGGCCGTGCTCCCGTACGGCGTCGTCAGCCTCAGAACGCGACCCGCCCCGTCGTACGCGTACGACAGCATCGATCCGTCCGGCTTCCGCTCCGACGTCAGACGCCCCAGCGCGTCGTACGTGTGGCGCGTCACCCCGTTCTCGTCCGTCACCGTCTCGATGCGCCCCACCGCGTCGTGGACGAACGCCACCGTCCTGCCGCCCGCCGTGATCTGCCGCAGACGGTCCTTCGCGTCGTACGCGAACAGCGTCTGCGACCCCGAGAAGTCCGTCACCGACTCCACGTTGCCCCGCGCGTCGTAGGCGGTCCGCTTCTCCTGCCCCGCCGCGTTCCTCGTTTTCACCAGACGCCCGCGGTCGTCGTACTCGTACGACGTGCGGTTACCCGCGGGGTCCGTCACCGACGTCAGCTCGCCGACGGTGTTGTACCGGTAGACCCACTCCCGGTTCAGCGCGTCGACAACCCCCGTCAGGCGGTCCAGCCCGTCATACTTGTACGCCGTCGCGTGTCCGTTCTGGTCCGTCTGGCCGGTTATCCTGCCGCGCGCGTCGTAGACGGTCGTCAGCGTGCTCCCGTTCGCCAGCACCGCCTTCGTCCGGTTCCCGTTCGCGTCGTACTCGTAGGCCGTCACGTTCCCCCTGGGGTCCTTCACCTGCGCCAGCTGGGACCTGTCGTTGTACGTGAACTCCGTTCGGTTGCCAAGGGCGTCCGTTATGGCCGTGTTCCGGTCGATGGAGTCGTACGCGTACGCCGTCGCCGCGCCCCCGCGGTCCGTCCGGCTCGTCAGACGGTTCTTCGCGTCGTAGGCAAATTGCTCCGACGAACCGTCCCCGTACGTCTTGCTCAGCAGATTTCCTACGTTGTCGTACGCCATCGCGACGGTCTGGCCGTATCGGTCCGTCGCCCTGACGTTGCGGTTCTCCGCATCGTACTCGAACAATTCCGTCGTCCCGTCGAAGTAGCTCACCCGCGTCAGGTTCCGGAAGACGTCGTACTCGAACGTCGTCCGCCGGCCCGACGAGTCCGTCATGGCCGTCCTGTTTCCCACGACGTCGTACTCCGCGTCCACGAACGTTCCGTCCGGGTACACCGTCTTCGTCACGTTCCCGTATACGTCGTACTGGTACGTCTCCGTCAGCGTCTTGTTGACGCCGTTCTCGCCCGTGCGCGTCAGGGTCTTGGAGAGGGCGTTCCCGTCCGCGTCGTACGTGAACGTCGCCGTCTCGCCCGCTCCGTTCGTCGTCGACAGCACGTTGCCCCCGCCGTCGTACGTGAACTGCATCACCGTTCCGATGGCGTCCGTGATGCTCCTCAGACGGCCGCCGCCCAGGTACTCGTACTGCTTCACGTTCCCCAGCGCGTCCGTCACCCGCGTCATCTGGCCCGCGTCGTCGTAGGCGAACTCCGCCTGCTTCAACCCGAAGGAATGGACCGTCAGCAGCTCGTTCTTGCTCGTGTACGCGTTCTCGACCTTCAGACCCAGCGCGTTCGTCATCGACAACAGACGACCGTCGGCCGAGTAGCTGTACTGCGTCACGTTCCCCAGCGCGTCCGTCGTCGTCGCCCGGCGGCCGTTCTCGTCGTAGGTGTGCGTCGTCGTGTGCCCGTTGCCGTCCGTCACCGACAGCTCGTTCCCGCGCTCGTCGTAGACGTGGAGCGTCGTGTTCCCAAGGCGGTCCGTCACCACCGTACGCCGCGCGTCCAGGTCGTGCGCGTACGACAGACGACGCCCGCTCGCGTCCACCACCGCAATGAGCCGGCCCGCCTCGTCGTACTCGTTGCGCGCCACCTGCACCCCGCGCGGGTCCGTGATGTTCGTCAGGTAATGCGTTCCGTCGTACCCGTACGTCGTCTCATGGCCGCCGATGTCCGTCACCGAGGCCAGGTCGCCCGCGTCGTCGTAGCGGTACGTGACCGAACGGCCCGTCGGCCCGCTGATCTTCGTGATCCGCTTCAGGCCGTCCCGCTCGAAGACGATGGACTTGCCGTCCGAGTGGATCACGCTGTCCTCCGAAATCGTCACGACGTCCCCGTTCGTGCCCGTCACGCTTTCCAGGCCCGTCTGGTCGTTGAAGACATAGACGGTTCCGTCCACCGCCGTCAGCTTGTACCGCTGCGGGTTGTAGGGATCGAGATCGTAGTCGTAGATCCCGCCCTGCTGATACAGCAGTTCCGTGGACTGGCCCAGGGGCTCCAGCTTCGACTTGCTGCCGTTCGTGCTCTCGTAATACGCCACCAGCCAGCGAATCGGATAGATCGACTGATCGGGCTGGAGCTTCAGCGCAAACTTGTCCGTCTTTCCGTTGCCCCAGTGGACGACCACCTCGTGAGGCTTTTCCTCCACCATCCTGTAGGTCTTCCTCCAGCCGCTTCCGGTCTGGACCCTCTTCCAGTTCTTGCCCGGCGTGCCGTTCTCCGAGAGCGTCGCCTTGGACAGTTTCATCTCCCAGCCGTAGCCGAACCGGCCGATGGCGTCCTTTTCCCTGCTGTCGTAGGTCCGTATGACCGAGAGGGGGAGGCCGTGGATGGGGATGTCCATGTCCACGAAGCTCATCGAGAAGTTCCCGACCTTCAACTCTCCCTCCACCGAGACCGTGATCTCCTTCTCGGCCGAGGTGCCGCCCGCCTCCACCGTGAGCCGCAGGATGTAGTGGCCGTTGGTCAGGAGCGTGGGGTCGAACACGCCCAGGACGCCGCCGTCCACGGGCTGCGTCCCCTCGGCGAACACGGTGTAGGTGGACGGTACGTAGCCCGGGTCGCCGGGGTTGCGCATCTGCACCGGCGCGTAGGCCAGCGTGAACTTCGTCATGCCGTCGGCCGCGGCGGTACCGACGATCTCCGTCGGCGCCGTGACCACGGCCATGTCCGAGGGCGCGGTCAGCTCGGCCGTGGCCGCAGGCGCGGCGACGGCCGCACGGACGGGACGGCTCCGGGTGGAAAAAACGTTGTCGTCGTTCGTATCGAGGGAGGCGTATTGCGTGGAGACCGTGCGGATGAGCCGAGGGGAGTTCCTTTTGCCTTCACCCGCGAAAACGGGGAGGGGCAGCAGCTGGAAGAACAGGCTGAACACCAGCAGAGCCGCCGTGATTCTTCGGGACCTGTAACGCATGAGATGCCTCCTTATTCGTCGTCAACCCGTTGTGGGGAAAAGCCGGCAAGCCGAACTTTCGGCTCCGTTCAGATGCCGTTTTCCATCCCGCCACCCCTTTCTTCCTTCGCGCCCGCTTCGCACGTTCCCCCCGTCCTCATTTCCCGCGCAGGGGAGAAGCGCGCACCGAGAAACAAAAAGCGCGAAACGAGCCCATTTGAGGCTGCTTCGCGCTTGCGTTCTGAGGAAGTCGTTCATCGGGCCGCGTCGCCGCCAAATGTCAGACATGCCAAACTTTGTTTTTGTCCTAAAAAACTCTTCTTTCCGCCATATTTAGTAAAATATCAACAACATTTATTGGCAATAGGTATTTTTACTGATTTTGCGGGCGGCAGACCCGATCGCGCATGCTGCCCGCAGGATGGGCCTCGGTTTTTCGACTCGTAAGACGTGAGGTGCTCCCACGGTCATTCCTTCGCCAGCCCGAGGCTCCGGATGGCCCGGTCCGCAACGTCGTCGAGCGGGTCCTCCGTGCCCTCCTCGGGGGAGGCGGGGTAGGAGATCTCGCATTCGCCCCAGACCTCCTCGTTCGCCACCATTCTGCGCCGATGGAACGTCTTTCCATCCCACCAGCAGAGCTCCCAGGAGTCGTCCTCCCTGTTTTCGAACGAGATGGTCTTTGTCCCGACCGCGTTCTTCGCCTCGGCGAAGGATGAGTCGAGGTGTCCTTCGTCCATGACGTGGCCGCCCGAGACGCGGAACTGCGCTTTGCCGTCCTCCGAGGCCAGGACCATCCCGTCCCCGTTCTCCGGCAGCAGGACGACCTTCGTGAAGACCTTGTGCGGCACCTTGACGGCGTAACCGAAACGCTCGTTGAAGTACGCGAGCAGCCCCCGGTCCTCCGGGTCCCAGCTGGGGTAGAGGTCTGCCGTCGCTCCGCTCGCTTCGTCCCTGAGCGTCAGGACCGGATTCTGGGCCGGGGCGCACGATGCCGCCAGAAGCAGAAGCACCGCGATCAGAGCTGTCTTTGCAAGGATGTTCCTCGTCATTGTTCTCGTTCCTCCTCGTCGTTTGTCCTTAAAAGTTCGGAAATCTCGCATAAAAACCTTGGGGGCGATGGCAGGGCTCATTCCGCCGCGGGAACGGCCGTTCCCTTCGAGAACAGCACGGTGGCGTGCCCGGTGGTGCGGTCCGCGTTGGCCAGAAAGTCCGAGGAGTTGCTGCGCTCCAGAAGTTCGCTCCGGGTGACCCCCAGGCTTTGCAGCAGCGTCAGGAAGAGGCGCGCTCCCCGCGGACAGTCCACGTCCAGGCGGTTGAGTTCGCGCAGCCGAAACGCGCGTATCGCGGCGAGGCTGCGGTCGTCCTCGGCGTCGGACTCCGCCCGGGGCTTGTAGTGGGAGAGGTCCATGCTCAGGATCACCACGCCGCCCCGGTCCCGGAGAAGCGCCTCCAGGGTTTTGCGGACGCGCAGAACCTGCAGGTCCGTCGCGGGGGACCTCACGACGATCGGCAGAACCGGGACGTCGCCGAAGTACTTCCGGATGCGCGGGATGTGCTCGGTGATGCCGTGGTCGCGCCGGGGAACGTCGTCCTGGCGCAGAGCGGAGCCCCGGAGCCTCAGGGCGCCCTCCGCGTCGGCGCGCAGGAGGCCCGACGGAGTCCGCCAGTCCGAGGCGCAGAACACGAGGTTTTGGCGCGCCCTCATGAAGTGGTCGGGCCCGATCAGGACCACGCGTTCCGGGGCCGGAACCTGTTCCCGAAGCCGTTCGTAAAGGCGGTCGATGAGGGCCCCCGCCACGTTGTGATGGGGGGCGATGGCCCCGACGACGGGGTTCGGCCCCTGGGCACAGGCCCAGCGGGGCGAGGCGATGATGAGGAGGGCCAACAGGAAACGCATGGGACAACGCAACATCGTATTCTCCTTAGGGGTGGGGGAGGGAACGCTCCGGGGGCGCGAGGCCCCCGGAGCCGATCGAACCGGGACTACTCGTGCAGCTTGGAGTGCCAGGCGGGCAGGTATTGCTTCAGCTCGTCCTGCTTCTTCTCGTCGTAGACGATCGCCTTCCACTGGTCGTCGTCCATGCGCCCCTTCTCCAGGGGCTGGGTGAAGGTGTAGTAGGAGAACATGTACCCCTCCGTCACCCGGAAGCCGCCGGAGCGGTCGTTGACGTAGACGCTGAGCCTGCGCGGCGTGCCGACCCCCATGAAGAGGGCCAGCCCGGCCGAGGCGTCCGTCGCCACGTCGGCGACCAGCGCCATCCTCAGCTGATTCTGCGCCTCCTCGCCGAACACCTCGTAGATGTCCTCGGGAAGGACGGAGGGCAGGCGAAGGTCGCGGATGGCCAGGAAGTCCGACGGCGTCATCGCGTCCTCGAGGGCGCGGTCCGCGATGCCGGCCAGGGTCTCCATCTCCTCCGCAAACTGAGTGAACTTGTCGCGGTAGAACTCGTGCTCCTCGGGGAACATGGGGGTCAGAAACTTCAGGGTCCTGCGCGCGCTCTCCGCCAGGGCGCGGTAGAGCTTGGGCTCGGGCTCCACATAGCCGCGCGGCAGGGGCTGGGCGAAGGCTCCGGCCTCCCATCCGTCCTCGCCGCTGCCCATCTCCGCCCCGCTCTGCTCGGCGTAGAGGATGGTGTCGTGCTTCAGCTCGGCCATGGAGGCCTCCGCCGTCGTCAGCTTCTTGTAGCTCCACGCGGGGGAGCGGAAGAAGAACTGTTCCGAACCCTCGGACGTGCTGTAGGCCCCGAGGGCGTCGAGCCAGGAGGTGTAGACGTTGTCCCCGTCGGCGGAGCCCCGATACTCCGGCCAGCGGCCCCGGAGGCCCTCCAGATTTCTGGAGTAATTCTCGAACCTCTCGTACTGCGCGACCTCCTCCCGGGCTCTGGGCGAGCCCAGCACCGCCATGACGTCCAGCGGGTCGGGAAGGCCGCGCCGGTTCTCCAGCGTGCCCGTCGCGGGATGGGTGAGCGCGTCGAAGACCATCGCGTCGAAGGTGATCCGTCGCGGGAGGATGGCGAACTTCTTGCCGGGCAGCTTCTGGACGGCGCTTTGTTTGCCCGCCTTGTCGAGGGCCTCCATGATCTCCCTGACCTTGTCCGGGTTCCTCAGGTCCCCGAACGCGAACGGCTTGAGCGCCGCGGAAAGGTCGTCGGCCGTGTTGACGTTGGAGCTGCCCACCAGATAGCGGATGGGGTCGTAGAGCGTGCGCCATTTCTCCTGCACCTCGGGGACGGAGAGGATGTGGCACAGCAGCATCGTGGCCGCGGCGCCGCTCTCCGTGTCCAGCGGGAAGGGCGTTCCCAGGAGATAGGTGGTGCGGAAGTAGACCTTGAGGTCGTCGTTCAGCGTGTAGTGCCCCCGCGGGGCGAAGAGCGTGAAGTCCTGCGGCATCTCCGTGAAGGGGTTCTGGCCCATGCCCCGCCCCTCCATGATCCCCTCGGCCAGGGGCTTGAGCCCGTCGTGGATCTCGGAGCCCCCGTTCGTCAGCAGGTGCATGGCCAGGGCGAGGTAGTCGACGACCTTGGAGGCGGCGTCGCGGCCCAGCTCCGAGGACTCCAGGTCCTGCGGCAGGGCCTTCATGGCCTCGTTGATGGCCGCGAGCAGTTCGAAGGTCCGCCCCGTCAGGACCTTCTCCTCCACCTTCTGGAGCATCCGGTCGAAGTAGAGGTGGAACGCGTGGAGCGGCAGGTCCGCGGCGATGAACCGGGGCGTCAGTGGATCGATCGCGTTGTAGGCGTCCACCAGGTCGTCCTCGTTCAGCGATTTCTGCAGGACGGGCCGGGGGTCGACGTAGAAGCCGTTTTTCAGCAGGCCCTCGCGCTCGGCGTCGTCTTTGTAGGAGAGCTTGTCCTCCTCGACCTTCGAGAGGTCCGGGGCGCTGGCCGCCAGGTCGATGAGGGCGGACTCGGGCAGCCATCCGGCGCGCCGGTCGGAGCCCGCAATGCCGGCATGCTCATCCTGGCCCGAGAGATAATCCGTGCCGAAGGTGCAGAGCAGCCAGGCCGCCCCGGAGGCGTCCTTCGCGCGCCCCTCCACCGTGACCACGGCCCCGCGCGGAAGGGAGAAGTCGTGGAACTCCGACACGGGGCGCTTGCCCGGCAGAAGATGGGGAACGACGTCCTCCAGGACCTGGAAGGACTTTGCGTCCACCGCTTCGTATTGGGGCATGGACGTCAGCGCGGAGGCCTCCGCGACGCCCAGCTCCCCCTCGGGCCCCGTCAGGGCCAGCCACCCCTTCTTCGAGGCGGGGCGCCCCTCCACGAGGTCGCCGTAGGCCAGCATGGCCGCCACCTCCATGTCCGCCGGTATGTTCTTCCATCCTCCCTTGGGCGCGGGCTTGGCGGTTTTCAGGTTCTCGAAGACCGGGGCCAGGAGCGCCGTGACGACGTACTGCTTCGTGCCCTGAGCCAGCACGGGCGGCGCCGAAAACAACAACGCGGCGCAAGCGGTGCACAGTGCGATTGCGAGCCACTTCCTTTTCATCGGGATCACCTCGTTCGTTTTTGCGCGTTCCCGGGCGACGGGACGTCCCCCGTGCCCGACAACGCTGCATCCCTGCAACCGTATAGTATACCGTCGGTGCGCATCCGTAAACCTACCCCGGGTCGGTCCGCAAGGGTGGTTTTTGCCATTTTGGGCGAGGCCCCGGAGGGGACGGCTCCCTACGCCCGGATCGGTGCGGCGACGCGGGAATAAGCCTCTTCTCCGGGAGCTCCGTCAGGATTGTCGATCGCAGTTATTGACATATGATGGAAATAGGATATAGTTATAAATGACATATGTCGTTTATTTGCGGCCGGGTCCGGCGGAGCGGCCGACAGGGTCCCTTCAAAGGTCAGGCCGAGGCGTGGCCCTCAGGCCCGCTCGTGCGACGAAGGGTCCGCCGGGACGTCCGTTGTTCGTCATCCATTTATTTGTTTCAAAAATTCGAGGAGGGCAAGATCATGCAGAATCATGAGGAATCGGGTCGGGGCGCTCATCACGGCTGCTGTCACGGACGCGGCAAGGCGGAATGCGGCAAGGCCGGGGAGGGAAGGGGACACTGCCACGGGAGGAAGGACGGCCGCGGTCACGGCGGTCACGGCGGCCAGGGTGCCGGTTGCTGCTGCGGCTCGAAGGACGAGGGAAAAGGGACGGATTCCTGCGATCCCTTGGCCTGAGGCGATGCCCCGCCCGCTGAAACGGCGTTGCGTCTCTGCCATGCCGTGCTGTGTGCGGTTCGTTCCGATGCCCGAGGCGGGAGCGGGCGGAGGGTCGGAGCCCGTGGTTCTTTCGGTCGACGAGTTCGAGGCCCTGCGCCTCATCGATCTGGAGGGACTGAACCAGGAGGAGTGTGCGAGGCGCATGGAGGTCGCCCGGACGACGGTGCAGGCCATCTACGACCGGGCGCGCGAAAAGGTGGCGGATTTTCTGGTCAACGCCAGGGAACTGCGGATTGCGGGCGGGGCCTACCGCCTCTCCGGCGAGCTCGGCAGGGGAGGCCCGGAGCGGCACCGATGCGGCTGTCGGTGGCGTAAGTCCCCTCCCCCGTTGGACTGAAGGTATGGGCCGGCGCGCATGTGTTATGCTAAAATTTCTCCTGAAAATATGAGGACGCGGACGGGCGAAACATAAGGATCGCGGTTGTGCTGTCCGGGCCTCCCGGGGCCGTTGCCCTGCGGCGGTTTTTCCCTGAGGGCGTCCGGATGCCTCGGAGGTGGTGCGCGTGCCGTCCGCGCGGACAGGAAAGGGAATCGTGCTTCTCTCGCTCGTATGCCTCGCTGCCGGAATTGGGGGACTGCTGCTCCGAGGATGGCCTTCCGCGGCTCGGGACCCCGTCGTCCTCACGATGTGGCACAATCCCACCGGGCACCAGAGCGACGCGCTCTCCGAGGCGGTAGATCGCTTCAATCGTTCCGTGGGGCGGGAGAAGGGGATCGCCGTCATAGTCACGACCATCGCCAAGTCGGAGATCCTGCACGAGAAGCTGACCTCCATCGCGCTCGGGGACCCCGGCGCTCCGCAGGCCCCGGACATCGTCGTCGCCTACCCGAAATCCGTGGCCCCGCTCGTCGCCAGGGGGGCATTGGTCGCCTTCGACGATTATTTCTCCTCCAAGGAGCTGGCCGCCTACGTGCCCTCGTTCGTCGAGGCGGGAAGGCTCGCCGACGGGGGGCTGTACGTGTTCCCCATCGGCCGGTCCACAGAGGGGCTGATCGTCAACAGGACGTTCTGGGACCGCTTTTCCCACGAGACGGGAACGCCCCTGACGGAGCTCGCGACCTTCGAGGGGATCGTCCGAACCGCCGAGAGGTACTACCGGTGGACCGACGCCAGAACCCCGGAGGTGAAGGGGGACGGGAGTGCGTTCTTTATGGTGGACAATCCCTTCAACCTGGTGCAGGCGGTCTTCGCCCAGATGGGCGAGGCTCTGTTCGTGGATGGAGGGCTGAACGTGAGGTCTCCCGTCTACGAAAGGGTCTGGAAGCTCCTGTTCGAGCCGGCGGTGAGGGGGCACGAGGCCGTCTACAAGGGCTACGGCACGGACCTGGCCAAGACGGGTGCTCTGCTGTGCTGGACCAGCTCCACCGCGGGCATCACCTTCATGCCGAAGCGCGTGGTCTACGCCGACAACACCTCCGAACCCGTGGAGTTCGAGCTGCTCCCGTTCCCCGTGATGGAGGGGGGGAGCAAGGTCGCAATGCAGCGGGCCGGGGGCTTCTGCCTCTTCCGTTCGACGCCCGCCAGGCAGGCCGCCGCGGTCGAATTTCTGAAGTGGCTGACCGGCCCGGAGGAGAACCTGCGCTACGTCCGGGGCACCGGCTACCTGCCCGTGACCCTGAGTGCGATCGAGAGGGCCCGGGAGACCTGGGGGGAGGGTGCCGAGGGCATCCAGAAGAGCTACATCGAGACGATCGGGATCATGAACCGCGACTACCGTTTTCTGCCCCAGAGCCCCGTCGAAAATTACGGGGAGCTCGAAATCCGTTACGAGGGGCGGATGAGGAGGATCGCCACCGAGGCGCGCAAGCGGTATCGGGAGCTTCTGCCGATGGGGCCGGAGGAGGCCTGGCGTGCCGCTACGGAAGGAGCCTACGAGAGATTTCTTGAGTAAACGTCCTCTGCTCTCGTTTTTCGTCAGGTTGAGGAACATGGGGGGGCTCGGACGCACGCTGCGGCTGAGGCTCTATATGTTCTTCCTGTGCGTCGTGCTCACTATGGCGGCCATCGTGTCGGGGGTTCTGTTTTTCACCGGCACGCTGAGCCTCCGCGACTCCGAGCGCCGCCTTGCGTTCGACAACGAACTGAGGCACCTCGCCTCCGCGACGGAAAAGCGGATGGGGATGCTCTCCGCCATGGCGATACGGATGGGGCATCTCCTTTCGCGCGGCATCGAGCAGTTTCTGGAGGAGCGGGGGCTGGCGGCGGACGACCTGCAGCGGAACCCCAGGGTCCTGGAGCCGCTTCTGGCCGCGCAGTTCGACACCCTGATGCTGTCGCTCGGACAGGCTCAGACCACGGGGGCGTTCCTCATCCTGGACGCCACGGCCAGCCGCAGGATGCGCGAGGCCCGGGTCTCGCGGGCGGGGCTCTACCTCGTCGACTGGGAGCCGGAGCTGGTCAGCGGCAGCACGCTCCAGTTTCAGCTCCTGCGCGGGCCGTCGCACGTGGCGCTCGAGCGGGAGCTCGTGATGGAGAAACACTGGGCCATGGAGTTCGACGTCGAGAATGCGGACTACTTCTCCCAGCCTCAGCGCTGTGCCGTGGAACGTCCGGAGAGCGCCCGTCGCATCTGTTTCTGGTACCCGATGGCGACGGTCCGGAACACGGCCCGAAAGGCGATGCTGTGCAGCGTCCCCCTGATCGATTCCCGCGGGGGCGTGATCGGCGTCTGCGGCTTCGACGTCAGCGATCTCTACTTCAAGCGCACCACCATACCGGCGGGCAACATCTACGGCGGGATCTTCTGCGCCCTGGCGCCGACTTCGGAATCCGGCCTCGACGTCGCTTCGGCGCTGGTCTCATGGCGCTATTTCGTGGAGGAGGAACCCGGCGGTACGGGGCCGCTCGAACGGCTGGGCGAACAGGAGGGGTTCGGACTCTACAGGGCCGGGAGCGGGGAGCTGCTGATCGGCGGCGAACGGGCCGTGAGGATCCAGCCGACGGGGCTGCCCTGCGAGGCCGCCGAATTTTCGTTCGCCCTGCTCGTCCCCAAGGCGGAGTTCGACGCGGTGGGGGACGCACGGAACGCCCGGTTCGCCGTCCTGCTCGCCGTCATGGCGTTGGCCGGCGTTTTGGTCTCGTACTTCTTCAGCCGGTGGTACGTGCGGCCGATTCTGAGGGCGATCGCCGCCGTCAAGGAGAACGCCGAGAATGCCGCGGCCCTGCCCGTGACGAGAATAACGGAGATCGACGACCTGATCGAATTTCTTGCCGCCCGGACCGCCTCTCCCGGGGAGGGGCCGACCGACGACGAGGTGGAGCGCGAGTTCAACGCGAGGGTCAAAACGCTGTCGCGAGCCGAGCACAACGTCTTCGACCTCTACGTCCGGGGCTATTCCGCCGCGGAGATCGCCGCCGCGCTCAACATCAGCACCAATACGGTCAAGACCCACAACCGGAACATCTTCGCCAAGATGCAGGTCTCCTCCCAGCGCGAGCTCCTGATGGCCTACATCGACATCCTCAGAAAACGCCGGAACGGCTGATCCCGTCGCGAAACTCGAAAGGCCCTCCGTCCGCGTCTTCGCGGACGGAGGGCCTTTCGAGTCGGGACTCCGCTTTCGCTCGCCCGTTCGTCCGCGGAGGGGAGAAGAGGCTTTTCGACGCCTCATCCTTCAGGGTGATTTTTTGCCCTCGATCGTTTGCGCATCGCTGTTTTTCGGTCGTAGGCCGCCCGGTGGACGGAGTGCGGAAATCCCACCCGAAGGTGAGGACTTTTGCGGGCTTCCGTTCTATAGTTCGGGCGAGAAGGTCCATGGAGGATGTTGGACGGACCGGCGCTTTTCGAGGCGGAGGGAGGTTCTGGTGGAGCGTTTCTTTTTTGCGGTCTTTCTCGTGTCGACGTTTTTGCTGGCCCTCGTTTTTTCCGTCAGGGCCTACAACGGCCTTGTCAGGCTGAGGGATTTTTGCGATGAGGCCTGGAACGGGGTGCTGCGGACGGTACGGCGGAGGCGGGCGGCGGTCTCGCGGCTCCTCGAGGGGGTGGCGGGGCTGCCTGGGAAAGAGGTCCTTTTGACGAGTCTGAAGATGTCCTGCGCCCAGAACGTGGGGGCGTGGAAGGTCGGCGATCTGGCTTCGGCTGAGGCTGCGCTGTCGGACGAGCTGTCCTCTTTTTGGGCTTGTGCGCTGGAAAACTGCGGCCCGGGGGAACGTGACGAGTGGACGTGCATCCGCGGCGATCTCTCGGCCCTGAGGGCGGATGCGGAGATGGCGAGGGACTACTACAACGCCACCGCCCGGGATTACAACACCCGGCTCCGGCAGTTTCCGTCGAACCTGATCGGCCGGATGTTCCGTTTCGGAGAGGCCGAGTACTTCGAGTCGGATTAGGCGGCCTGATGGTCTGAAGAGGGGATGGAGAAGGGCGGCTTGTGCAGTCCTTGCCGTTTGATGCGGGGCGCGAAGGAATTTCATGATCGATGCGGAAAGGAGCCATTGCATGGAGCAGCAGCGAAAAGAAGGTTCTTGCATTCTGTCGTTTCCCGTCGTCCGCTTTCGGGGCTTCGGGGACGAGGGGGAGCGTTTGCTGAAGTGGGGGTTCGAAGAACTGGGCCTGACCCGGCAGGAGTGCCGCATCGCCCTGATGATCCTGAAGGGCTCCGGAAACGAGGCGATCTGCGGCGAGCTCTACATCACCCGCAATACGCTCAAGTTCCACATCCGGAACGTCAACCGCAAGCTGGGCATCCGCAACCGGGAGGAGCTGTTTGCCCTCTCGCTGCGGCTGACCCGGCCTCAGGAGGGTGCAGCGCGCGGCCGGGGCAAGGTGATCTGCCTGGCGGAGGCGGCGGCGTTCTACAGGCAGCGCTGCAGGGAGGAATCCTGAGTTCGGCTCGGCCGTTTGCATCGTTGAGGCAGGCGGCCGCCTTCCATGGGGCATTCGCCCGGTTGAAATCAGAACCACCGGCCAGCCGGTGGTTCTGATTTGTCTGATTTGCAGGATACCGAAGTCAGTTTTTGACCTGCTTGCCGGCGTCCTTCAGGGCCTTGACCTGGTCCTCGGGAAAGACGCCTTTTTTGATGCTGACCTCCTTCAGGGACGCGATGCCCGCGAGCGGCGTCAGGTCCTCGCCCCGCGAGAAATCGAGGTTCACCTTTTCCAGGCTGGGCAGGGTCGTCAGGGGGGTGAGGTCGGGGACTTTCGAGAAGCTCAGCCCCACGTTCTTGAGCCTCGGCTTGTTCTCGATCCCCTTGAGGCTCCCGAAGGTCTTGGGCAGATTGCTGAGGTCGAGCCAGAGGAGCTCCTCCATCTCGGCGATCAGCGTTAGGTCCTTCTCGGTGTGGGGGACCTTCCGAACGGTCAGGAAGGTCATGTCGGGGAACGACGCCAGGATGGAAATGTCCGTGACGTTGGGCAGATCGATCAGGCTGACCTTGTGCAGCTTCTTCATCTCGGCCAGCGGGGCCAGGCCGGTCAGCTCGTCGCTGTCCGAGATCTTGATCCCGGTGTGGTCGGCGAAGGCCTTGCAGACCTTCTGAAGCGTGGCGTCGTCCATGTCCTCGAGCCAGATGTCGGTCTTGCTCGGACGGTTTCCCTGCGCCTTGGACGCCTCGAGTGCCTGTGCGAGCATATCGTCGGTGACGGCCCCCTCGATCACCAGGAAACCGGTTTTGACCTCTATTTTGGGTTCGGCCAACGCCGTCCCCACGGACAGAGCCAGAATGGTCGCCGCGCAAAGCAAAGTTCCGAAAAGTTTTTTCGTCATCGTGGGTCCTCCTTGGATTCCGCCGCAGCCTTGAGGCTTTTGGGCGTGTGTTTGTTCTTTGTTCTTGGGTAGGGATTGTTCGGGACCTGGAATTAACGGTATTCCGTCTCCAGGCTCACCAGCGCGTAGGTCTTCTTGCCCTTCCACTTCGCGTCGCGGAACACGGCCTTGAAGTCCGCCACCACGTCGTTTTTGTCCTTCACGTTGTAGACGACGCCGGCGGCCTCGTAGCGCCCCTTGCCGTCCGATTCGACCTCGTCCACCCGGGCGTAGTAGACCTTTTCGGGCTCCTGGTCCGCGCCCTTGAAGTGAAAGCGCTTGCCGTCGAGGATGTAGGCGGGTTCTCCGTCCTCGACGGAGGCCGTCGCCTTCAGATCCACGCCGTAATATTTCTTCACGCTCTCCTCGACGAACTTCGCCTCGATGCTCATGTCCCCGTTCTTGTCGGCGCCCTTCTTGTTGGCGACGATTCGGCTCTTGCGGTTGTTCAGATAATTGTGCCCTACGCCGAACCGGACGGCGTCGGCGTAGTTCTCGGGGTCCGCGATCGCCTCCGCGGAGGTGTCCATGAAGCCCAACTCGGTGAAGTTGCTCAGGAACAGGCTCATGGCGTCGATCTCCTTCTTCGTCGGAGCCTCGGCCGCGAACGCCGCGCCCGCAAGGAGCATCACTGCGGCGGTACAGACCAGACGCACAATCGTGCTCTTTCTCATTTCAAAACCTCCCTTTGATTCTGGGCCGCATTCCCGCGGCCCCCGGGTTCGACGTTCTCGGCGCCTCCGGGCGTGGAGCTTCGGAAGCCCGCTCTCCGGGAACGTCAATCGTGAATTTCTGTGTCGCTGGAGCGTGATCCTCCTCCTTTCCGGGGGGAGCGGGGTTCGCGCTCGATCAATCGAACCAGCTCGAGTACTCCATGGCCGCGATCCTGTCGTCCTTGACCGTGAAGATCAGGTATTCCACGGGGCCCAGCTCGTAGCTCCACCGGCCCTCCGACGCGTCTTCGGGCTCGCCCATGAGGTCCGCGAGGCCGGAGGCCGGGTCTCCGATGCGGAAGGGCCCGAAGGGCATCGTGCCCTTCGCGACCGTCACGTTCTTGAGGATGTCGTCGACGTACTGGGCCGTGTGGGTGGGATAGGTCAGGGTGACGTCCGGCAGCTTCTCGCCGGCGCCCTCGATGAAGGTCTTCGTCCTCTTCTCCTTCTGCGGCCGGCCGAACAGGCTTCGGGCCCGGGCCTCGTTGTCGCCGAAGGTCAGGGCGACCTTCCAGACCAGGCGCTGTGCCGGGGTGATGTCCTCGACGTAGTTCACGTCGAGGAACTTGCCGTGGATCCAGGCGGTGCCCGTCTGGGTGGGATGAAGCACCTCGTACCAGACCTCGCCGTTCACCGAAGTCTCGCCCACGGCGTAAAGCGTTTCGTAGTCCACCTTGCCGACGATCTTCGCCTCCGTCGAGGGGTCCTCCCTCAGACGCACGCCCTCCCCTTTGCTCTGCGACAGGACGGGGTACTCCGTCTCCGCTCCGGCGGCCCCCGCCCCCAGGATCAGCGCCCCGGCGGCCAGAAAAATTCCGATGAATCTGCGATGTCGTCCACTCATGATCGAACCTCCCTGTGTTTCGCGCCAGTCCGTGCGGCGCGTCGATCCGCCGTCATGCTCTTTTCCCGTCCGCCCCTCGGGCGACGGAGCTTCGGCGCGCTCTCGCCGCAGGCGTCTGCCGGAAGCCCGCGAATGCGGGGGCGTCGCCCCGATCGCCTCATGTCATGGCGCCCGGCTCCTTTGCCAAAAGGGCCTGCGCCGTCGCGGGCAGGTCGCGCCGCGTGGCGATCCCCAGCTTGCGGTTGATGTTGCGTATATGGAACTTCAGCGTGTTCTTGGAGATGAAAAGCTCCCCGCAGAGGTCCGAATCGCCGGCTCCGTTCAGGATCATCAGGGCGATGCGGCACTCCTGCCGGGTCAGACCCAGGGCCTCGAAGCGCCCCTTCAGGCGGAGCTCCCGTTCCTCGGCCGAGAGCTCCGCCGACGGGGCGGCGTCGGGCTCCCGGATGGGAACGGCCGGCACCGGCGTGGCGGCGGAGGCGGCCGCGGGCACGTCCACGATCGCGCCGGGCAGAAAGAGCAGAAGGCCGGCGACGAGGCCCATGAACAGGGTGAAGCCGGACTGGACCGAAAGGACCTCCATCCCGAAGGGGGCGAGGACGTCCAGAAGCCGGCGCGAGGCGATCAGGGCGAGGACGAGCAGGGAGGCCCCGATGCAGAGCATCCGCGCCGGGTTGGGCGAGTCGGCGGCGTACTGCAGCATCAGCAGCCAGAAGGACAGTTCGAAGAGCAGACAGCCCGAGCTCGTCAGGAGCAGAGCCGCAGAGGCGGACAGCCCGGACAGGGCTATCCCCGCGACCCACGAGGACAGGGCCCCGGCCAGAAGGGTGCGGTAGGAGACCGGCTTGCGGAGGTACAGCAGGGCCAGCAGCCCCGCCAGGGGGAGCAGTGCGGCCAAGTTCCGCAGAACGCCTGGCGGGAACGTCCCCGATCGGGACAGGTGGGACGCGGAAAACGTCTGTGCCCCGTTCAGGATGAGCGCGAAGACGAGGAGGGCGAAGCTCTCCCTGGTGGAGGGCGCGTGCCGGACGTAGCGTTCCCCCTCGGGCATCCAGGGCCTTTCGCGGACGGACAGCAGAAGGAGTCCGGTCGAGAGGAACGGGAGCGCGTAGAGCAGCGGCCCCGTGCGGGAGAGCGGGGGCGTTCCCGCGATGGAGACCAGGGAGGACAGGGAGTAGAGAAGCAGAAAAAGGCGCGGCGAAAACCGCGCGCAGAGCGTCATCCATCGGCAGAAGAGCAGGGCCGAGGCGAAGGCCGGCAACAGGAGCGCCGGGATCTTCAGGGGAGCCCAGAGGCGTTCGAAGAGGGGCAGCGGCAACAGCAGGCAGGGCGTAAGCCAGACCGCCCGGCTGAAGCTGCCCGCCCCCGGCAGGCGGGTGCGGGCGAGCAGGGCGCAACAGACCGCGAAGGCGAACAGGAACGAGGAGAGGAGGAGGGGATCGGACGGGAGAAACGTCCGCGGCGGAACCTGGGAGAACCACACGAGGAACAGCCCGAGCCCCAGGGAGGTCGAGGCCGCCTCGAACGGTGCGATGCGGTCGATGCGCTGTGCCCTGTCCATTCCGTCCCCTCCCGTCCCTCTCGCGGATGTGGTCGTCCCCGTGCTTCCCCAAAAAGAGCCTGCCCTGCCGGACTATTAACCGACGAAAGGCACAAAAAATCAAGCTCCCCGCGGGGATGGTTTTTCCCATCCCCGCGGGGGCCGATCGGCTGCGGGGAGTGCGGACGAGCGGGATCAGGGGGCCGGGTTTTCCGATTCCGATTCAGGCTCCTCCAGAAACCGGGGCATCCATCGCCTCCAGAGCCAAAGGGCGAGCGCGCCCATCAGGACTCCCAGCGCCAGCCCGTAGACGATGTAGTCCGTGCGGCCGCGGCCTAAGGCGTAGCCGGCGTAACCGGCCAGGGCGTAGCCGAACGCGATCACGGACCCCATGGAGAGGAGGGTGATGAAAAGTCGCATGTTCTTCTCCTTGATCGACCGGAATATGGGGATAATGTATCACAGCCGCTCCGCAAAGGGCAACTTCGAGGGGGGGCCGGTCTGGCCCTGCGGAGGAACCGATGTTAACATGGACGGGGACGCGAGGGATGCGTTTCTTTCGGCCGGCCGGGAGGCGCGGCCATCCGAGTCGTGATTAAGGAGATGGTAGGGGTGAACGATCGTCTGCCCATTCTGGATCTGTCCCGCGCCCACGCGGAGATCCGGGACGAGGTGCGTGGGGCTCTCGAGCGCGTCTTCGACGCTCAATCCTTCATTCTGGGGCGCGAGGTCCGGACGTTCGAGGAACATGTGGAGAGCTACCTGGAGATTCCCGACGGTTCGGCCGTCGGCTGTGCCTCGGGGACGGACGCCCTGCTCCTGGCCCTCATGGCCTTGGACGTCGGGCCCGGAGACGAGGTCGTCACCACCCCCTACAGCTTCTTCGCCACGGCCGCCGCCGTCGTGCGCCTGGGGGCGACCCCGGTTTTTGCGGACATCGATCCCGCGACCTACAATATCGACCTGAACGACGTCGAGCGCAGGATGACCCCGCGGACCAAGGTGTTTCTGCCCGTCCATCTGTTCGGGCAGACCGTGCCGATCGAGGGGATCGCGGAGCTCTGCGCCGAGCGGGGCGTGGCGATCGTCGAGGACGCCGCCCAGGCCTTCGGGGCCTGGCGCCGCGTCGGGGACCGGATCGAGCGGGCCGGCGCCATGGGGGACGTGGGGTGCTTCTCCTTCTTCCCCACGAAGAACCTGGGCGGCTGCGGCGACGGAGGTATGGTCGCGGCGCGCGATGCCGGGCGGGCGGGCCGGATGCGCCGCCTCAGGGTCCACGGCGAGGGGAGCACCTACTTCCACGAGGAGGTGGGCCTGAACAGCCGGCTCGACGCCCTTCAGGCCGCGGTCCTGGACGTGAAGCTGCCGTACCTGGAGCGCTGGAACTCGGAGCGGCGGCTGATCGCCGACCGCTACCGCATGTTCTTCGAGTCCCGGGGGCTGACGGACCGCGTGACGCTTCCGGAGGAGCTCGAGGGCAACCATCATATCTATCATCAGTACGTGGTGCGCGTTACGGAGCGCGACGGCCTGATGGCCCATCTCGAGGGGCAGGGGATCGGCGCCCGCGTCTACTACCCGCTGCCCCTGCACCTCCAGCCCTGCTTCGCCTTTCTGGGCGGCCGGCCGGGCGATTTCCCGGAGGCCGAGCGCCTCTCCCGGGAGGCCCTGGCGCTCCCCGTCTTTCCGGGGCTCCGGGCGGAGGAGCAGGAACGGCTGGTCGACGCGGTGGAGGCGTTCCTGGGATAGCGTGCAATCCCCATGAACGGCGGATGCGCTTCCCGCGTCCGCCGTCTATAATGGAGGGGTAACGTCGTGATGTCTTCATTTTGATTCTTCAAGGAGGAATACGCATGTACTATCCCTTCTTCGATCCGACGATGATCCTCGTCCTTCCCGCGCTGCTCCTGTCGCTCTGGGCGCAGTTTCGGGTCAAGAGCACCTTCGACCGGTTCAGCCGTGTGCGCTCGAGCAAGGGCGTGACCGGGGCGCAGGTGGCGAGGATGCTGCTCGACCGTTTCGGCCTCTCGTCCGTCCCGGTCGACCGCGTCGCGGGGGCCCTCACCGATCACTACAACCCCCGGGACCGCACGCTGCACCTCTCCGACTCGGTCTATTCCAGCTCCAGCATCGCGGCGATCGGTGTGGCCGCCCATGAGGTCGGTCACGCCATCCAGCACAGCGAGGGCTATGCGCCCCTGATGTTCCGGAACCGGATCGCGCCCGCGGTGGGGCTCGTCTCCAACATGGCCATCCCCCTCTTCTTCATCGGATTTCTGATGCGGGGGCAGTTTTTGATGAACCTGGGGATCGTGCTCTTTCTGGGAGCCATCGTCTTTCACCTGGTCACCCTGCCGGTGGAGTACAATGCCAGCTCGCGGGCCATCTCGATTCTGAACGGGACGGGGGCGCTCAGCCCGGACGAGCTGAAGGGCGCCAGGAGCGTGCTGAACGCCGCGGCCTGGACCTACGTCGCCGCGGCCCTGATGGCCGTTCTGCAACTGGTGCGCCTTCTGGTCCTCCGAAACTCGCGGGAGCGCTAGTCCTCGAACGGCGTGCGGTTCGCCGTGCCGGTGATCGGTCGATGGGGCACCGCCCGAGATGGAGGGGTGCCCCATTTTTTGTTGGAACGCGGATAGGGGGGAGAGCGTGCGCGGTATCGAGGGGGCGCTTCACGTTCTGGAGCGCGTGAGGGAGGGCCGTTTTGCGGCTGAGGCCCTGCGGGAGGCCGGGGCGGAGATGTCGGCGGGGGACCTCTCGCTGGCCTCGTCGCTGGTCTATATCGTCCTGCGGCGCGAGGAGATGTGGCGCCGCATCGCCGGGGGCTTCCTCAAGAAGTCCCCCGGGGGAGGGCGTCCGGGGCGCGGGACGCCGCGACCGGCGCCGGACGCGCTTGGGAATCTGCCGACGCCGGTGGCCGACTGCCTGTTGCTGGGGACGGCGGGCCTGCTGGAGCTGAGGCACTTCGCGGGAGGCGTACTGGTGAACGGCCTGCTGGAGCATCTCAAGGGGGCGGGACACAAGCGGTTCGTCCCCCTGGCCAACGCCGTGCTGCATGGGGTCGGGGAGCGCGGGGCGGCCCGGGTCGAGGCTTTTCGCCGTTCCTCCTCCCTGGAGGAGCGGGCCCTTTGGGCGGGGGTCCCCGTCTGGTCGCTGCCCGCCTGGACCAAGTCGTGGAAGCGGCCCGAGCTCTCGGAGATCTTCGAGCTGATGCGCATCCCTCCGGCCTCGTCGCTCCGGGTATCCCCGGGGCGGCGGGATGCCCTCGTCGCCCTGCTCGGGAGGGAGGGCATGGAGGCCGAACCCTCCGACCTCTCGGACGCGCTCCGGCTTCCGGGAACGGTCCTTCCGTCCTCGGTTCCGGGGTTCGACCGGGGCTGGTGCACGGTGCAGACCGAGGGCTCCATCCTGGCCGCGTCGCTGGTGGAGCGCTTCTGGCGGGACGGCGCGGTGCTCGACATGTGCTCGGGCCGGGGGGTCAAGGCGGGACAGATCCTTCAGGCCCTGCCGGAGGGGCGCCTCGAGTGCTGGGAGCTCTCCCGGGGCCGGCACGCGAGCGCCGCCCGGGAGATGAGGCGGCTGGGCCTCGAGGGCAGAGCGGAACTGCGCTGCGGCAACGCCCTGGAGCTCGAGCCCCAAGCGGCCCCCTCCGTCGTCCTGCTCGACGCTCCCTGTTCGGGGAGCGGGACCTGGAACCGCAAGCCCGAGTCGAAGTGGAAGCTGGACTGGCAGCGCTTCGACCGTCTCGTAGCGACGCAGAAGAGCTTGCTGGATCGCGCTTTGGCGCTGTGCGCGCCAAATGGTATTATAATTTACGTTACGTGCAGCCTGCTCCGACAGGAGAACGAGAACGTCGTTGCGGAGGTCCTGGCCGGACGGCCGGGCTGCGTCGAGGTACCCGCGCCCTGGCCGGAGGCAGGTCCCTTTCGACGGGGGCGCCCGTGGGGCACGTACGTCTGGCCTGCGTCGCCGTGGCTGGACGGCTTTTACTGTGCCATAATCATGAAGAGAGCGGAGGCCTGAGTGCCGATGGGCAAAGTTATCCGTTGGACCCTGTTGTTTGTTGTGCTGGTGATCTTTTCCTCGGGGGCCGTGGCCTTCTATACGGTGTTCTTTCGGCCGACGAACGCGATCGTGATTCCGCCGCTTCGGGGACGTCCCGTGGTCGAGGCCGTGGACGAGGCCGAACGCCTGGGTTTTGCCGTGAAGATCGAGCAGGTGGAGTCCTCCATGCCCTCCGGGCAGGTGCTGGCCCAGTCCCCCGAGCCGGGGGTGCGCGCGAACAGAAACAAGCTCGTCGTCCTGCAGGTCAGCAGGGGCGGGGAGCGGCGCGCCGTCCCCGACCTGCGGGGACAGGAGCTGTCCCGGGCGCAGCGGTTGCTTCAGGAGCAGGGCTTTGCGGTCGGCGATGTGATCCGCATCAAGGACGGGGCTCAGCCGGGCGGGGTCGTCATCGCGCAGAGCCCGTCGGCGCCCGCCAACATCCCGGTGGACAGGAGGATCGATCTCCTCGTCAGCGAGGGCGGTGGCGGCCGGGACGGCAAGCTGACCGTGCCGGACGTCGCGCGCCGTTCGGAGCGCGAGGCCCGCGACATTCTCACCTCCAGCGGGCTCAGGGTTCTGGCCGTCGACAAGGTGTACAGTCCCTCCATGTCGGAGGGGATGGCGATCGAGACGCGTCCGGCGGCCGGGGCCGTGGCCCGGGCCGGGGACGGGGTGCGCCTGAAGATCGCCACGTTGCAGAAGCCGGCCGGTTACGTGGAGCCCGCGCCCGCACCCGCACCCGACTCGGGGCCGCAGGGCGGCGGGGTGGTCGTGAAGGTCCCGGGGCACGGCGACGTCTTCGTGGGCGAGGGGGCCGGGGGGGAGCAGCTTCCGATCCGTGAGGCCAACCCCAACGTCTCGGTCTTCGACCAGGAGCCGGGGGCCGGGGGCCGGGTGATCCGAAATCCGGCGCTGCCCGGCGCCGTGCGGCCTCCTGCGGCGGAGACGCCGTCGGCCGACCGGCCGCGGCCCGATGCCGATGTTCCGCGGACGCCGGTGCCTCCGGTCTCCCCGGGGGGCAAGGTCGCCAAGGTGCGCTACCAGGTGCCCCCGCTGGCTCAGCCCCTGGACCTGAAGATCGAGATGGTGGATCCCTCGGGCAAGAAGGTCGTGCTGGACCGGAAGGCCCGGAGCGGGGAGCTCGTCTCCCTGTCGGTGCCCTACGAGAAGGAATGCGTCGTGACGTTCTATCTGGGCGGGGAGTTCGTCTGGCAGGATAAATTCCGGTAGGGCGCGCGGCTTCGGCGGCGGCCGTTTCGGAGGAGGACGATGAGTGTGAGGACGAATTCCTATTGGGAGGAAATGAAGGACCGGAGGCGGCGAAGGGTTCTCTTCGCCCCCTCCCTGCTCGGGGCCGACCCGCTTTTTGTCGGCGCTGCCGTGGACGGCCTGAAGGGACGTCAGGATTGGCTGCACCTGGACATCATGGACGGTCATTTCGTCCGCAACCTCTCGTTCGGTCCCGCCATGGCCAAGGCGCTGCGACGACGTTATCCGGACGCCTTCATCGACGCGCACCTGATGGTGGACCGGTTGGACGTGCTGTTGCCCCTGTTCGTCGATGCGGGGGTCTCGCTGCTCACCATCCATGCGGAGACCGAGCCCCAGCTGCTGCACGCGTCGCTGTCCTCCATCCGGCGTGCGGGGCTTCGGGCCGGGGTCGCCCTGGGGCCGGCCTCCGGGTTGGAGCGGGTGCGCCCCGTTCTGGAGATCGTGGATCTGGTCCTGGTGATGTCGGTCACGCCGGGGTTCGGGGGCCAGAGCCTGATCGAGACGACCCTCGAGCGGACGCGTGACCTCGTGCGCCTGCGGGCGGCGGAGGGTTATCGTTATCTCATCCAGATGGACGGCGGCATCAACGGGGACAACGTGGGGCGTGTGGTGCTGGCGGGCTGCGACGTCGTCGTGGCGGGCAGCGCCGTCTTCGAGGCCCCCGACCCGGGAGCCTGTCTGGATGCGATGAGAGCGAAAGCGAAGGAGGCTCTTGACGATGCCGGCATCGGATCGTGACGAGGCGTTGAGGGAACTGGGGCGTCTGGCCGCGGAGCGGCGCGAGGAGGCCCACCTGTCGATCGAGGACGTCTACGAGCGGACGCGGATCCGCATCGAGTTTCTGCGGGGGATAGAGAGCGGAAATTACGAGGGCTTTCCGGACGTCGTCTACATCAAGGGGTTCGTTCGCACCTATCTGCGCGTCATCGGGGGCGAGGACCTGCAGGACCCCTTCATGGGGTGGCTGAACCGATCGATGCCCCGCGTGCCCGACGAGCCCATCAACGTGCTCGGGAACGGGACGTCCCCGACGAAGGGCTTCAAGCCCGTCTCCCATTTCTGGCTCTTTGCGGTGCTGCTCTCCGCCCTGGTCGGTACGGGGGTCTACGTCTGGTACGTGTGGTCCACCGGAGGGATCTCGCTGGAGAAGCTGCGGGCTCTGGGACCCGGCAGCGAGCCCGCGGCCGTTTCGGAGGACGCGCACAGGGCCGGGGAGGCCTCGGGCGACGTCGGGTCCTTCGAGGTGATCCCCGCCTCCATGGAGATCCTCCCCGCGCCCAAGCCTGAGCCTGAGCCCTTGCCCCCGAGCCTGGAGATACGCGCGGACTCGGACGTCTGGATGAAGGTCACCGTGGGGGACAAGGTCGTGTTCTCCAAGACGCTGAAGAAGGGGTCCGTCGTATCCTGGGACCTTCCCGTTCAGGCCAAGGTCACCTACGGGCGGCCCAATGCGGCCTCGGTCACCCTCAACGGAAAGGACCTGGGGGTCGTGAACCCCAAGGGGGCCAAACGCTCGGAGACCTATTTCTACTCCCCGGACGGGAGTCACAGGAAGGCCAAGTGATCCGGCCTCACGGGGCCGGGGGCGGCGGGGAGGTTCGGCCGTCCCCGGCCCGTGTCGTTTTTGGGCGGGCCTGCGGGACCATCGGGGAGGACCGGAAGGTGAGATTGGTGCCTTGAACATTTTTTTTGTGAGCATGGGCTGCGCCAAGAACAGCGTGGACAGCGAGACCCTGATGGGGCGGCTGGCGTTCGAGGGGCATGCCGTCGTGGAGGAGCCCGAGGAGGCGCGCGTCGGGATCATCAACACCTGCGCCTTCATTCAGGACGCGGTGAAGGAGAACATCGACGCGATTCTGGACCTGGAGCTCCTGAAGGAGCGGGGGGTCCTGGAGCGGATCGTGGTGGTGGGCTGCATCGTCAACCGCTACGAGGCGGAGCTGAGGCGGGAGCTCGGCAGCGTGGACCTGTTCGCCCGGGCGGAGGACTGGGACTCGGTCGTGGACTACCTCGCGGGGCTGGAGCGCCCGGAGCGGGGCCCCGCGCCGAGCTGCGGACGCCTCCGTCTGCCCGGGACCCCGGCCTGGACGCGCTATCTCAAGGTGGGCGAGGGGTGCGACACCTTCTGTTCCTATTGCTCCATTCCGCTGATCCGAGGTCGGCTCAGGAGCCTGCCCGTGGAGCGTCTGGTGGAGGAGGCCCGGGCCCTCTGCGCCGAGGGCGCCAGGGAGCTCTGCCTCGTGGGGCAGGACCTGACGGCCTACGGGCGGGACCTCTACGGGGAGCCCGCCACCCTGCGGCTCCTGCGGGAGCTCGACGCAGCCCTGCCCGAGGGGACCTGGGTGCGGCTCCTCTACCTGCACCCCGACCGTCTGACCCCGGAGTTCGTCGACTTCCTGATGGACAGCGGAAAAATTCTGCGTTACCTGGACGTCCCCATCCAGCACATCGACGACGCCATTCTGGTCCGGATGAACCGCAGCCCTGCGAGCGCCCACATCCGGGAGATCTTCCGCCACATCCGGAGGAAGGACCCCCTGTTTGCGCTGCGCACGACCGTCATGACCGGGTTTCCGGGCGAGACGGAGGCCCAGTTCCGAAAGGTCCTGGACTTTCTGGAGGAGGCGGAGATCGATCGGGTGGGGGCGTTCGTCTACTCGCCCGAGGAGGGGACGCGCGCGGCCTCGTTCTCCGACCCGGTCCCCCGGGAGGTGGCCGAGGAGCGCTACGCCCGGCTGATGGAGCTCCAGGCGGAGATATCGCTGGAGCGCAGCGCGCTCTTCGTCGGGCGGGAGCTGGACGTGCTGGTCGAGGAGGTCGACGAAGAGGCCGGTGAAGCCTGGGGGCGCTCCTATCGGGACGCGCCGGAGGTCGACGGCCTGGTCGGCATCTCCGGGGCCGGGGACGCCGTGCCCGGAACGTTCGTCCGCGTGCGCGTGACGGACGGCACGGAGCACGATCTGTTCGGATGCCTCGCGGGCGGCGAGGATTGAGGAGGCGAGGAGGATGGCCGATTTGAAATGGAGTTCCCCGTCCGTCGCGATCGCGACGCTCGGAGGGCTGGGTTTCCACACCAAGATGCCCGGGACCCTGGGGTCCGCCGCGGCCTGTTTTTTTTATGTTTTTCTCCCGGTCCCCTGGTGGGGCGTTCTCGCCCTGGGGCTCCTCGGGACCTGGGCCGCGGACGCCTGCGCGCGCGCCATGGGGGTGGAGGACCCCGGCTCCATCGTCGTGGACGAGGCGGTGGGGATGTGGGTCTCGCTCTACGCGCTTCCGCTCTCCTTCGCCCTGCCGGCCTTCTTCCTCTTCCGGGTGGTGGACATCATCAAGCCCTTTCCCGTCTCCGCCGCGGAACGCCTGCGCGGAGGCGTCGGGATCATGGCGGACGACGTGGTGGGCGGCGTGATGGTCAACCTGTTCCTTCAGGCTATCAACGGGTATCTGTGGGGCGAGGGCTGGCTGTGGGCCCTGTTGGCGCGATGAGGACGGCGGTTTTGGCGGCGATCGGCGACGAGCTCCTGAGCGGGGTTCGGCGCGAGGGGAACTGTGCCGCCCTGGCCTGGCGCCTGCACGACGCCGGCTGGCGCGTCGAGTCCGTGGAGGTGGTCCCCGACGATCCGGAGCAGGTGATCGGCCTTCTGAGGCGATGGGTCGGCCGGACGGAGCTCCTGGTCCTCTCGGGCGGGCTCGGCCCCACCCACGACGACCGGACGCGCGATGCCCTCTCCGCGTATCTGGGCAGCCCCCTGCGCCGGGAGGACGCCCTTTACGACCGGATCGTGGCCCGCTACGACGGGGAGCTCCGCGCGGCGCTGGAGCGGGTCCGCTCCAGCCAGTCGCTGGTTCCGGAGGCGGCGCGGGGCGTCTACAACCCCGAGGGCTCCGCGCTCGGCATCGTCTTCGAGCGCAGTGGAACCCAGGTGTGGAGCCTGCCGGGGGTCCCCTCGGAGTTCGCGGCGATGGTGGAGGGGGCTCTGGGGGGGCTGCTCCTGCCCGCGCACCGCTGGGCCTCCGTCGTCCTGGCGGGCGTCCCGGAGCTGCGCGCCGTCGAGCGGGTCCCGGAGGTGATCGGGGACCCGGGACTGCACGTCTCGGTGCTGCCCTCCTTCGCCTCGGTCGAGCTGATCGTTCGGGGCGAGCCCGAACGCGTCCGTGCCGCGGAACGTCTGATTCGGGACCGCTTCCCCGACGACGCGCTCCCCGAGGGCTGCGCGACGCTCCAGGAGGCGGTGCTCCACGAGGCGCGCGGCCGCGGCATCACGCTTTCCTGCGCGGAGTCCTGCACGGGCGGGCTCGTGCAGGGGGCCCTGACCGCGGTGCCCGGCAGCTCCGAGGCCTTTCTGGGCGGAGTGGTGACCTACGGCGACGAGGCCAAACGAACGGTGCTGGGCGTGGTCCCCGGTATTCTGGAGCGGCATGGGGCGGTCAGTGGGGAGTGCGCCCGGGCCATGGCCGAGGGGGTGCTCCGTCTCTTCGGGACGGACTTGGCCGTCTCGGTCACGGGCATCGCCGGGCCCGAGGGCGGCAGCGCGGAGAAGCCCGTGGGGACCGTGTGGTTTGCCGTGGCCTCCATGAAGGAGGGGACGGTGCGGAGCTCTGCGTTTCTTCGGAATCTTCGGGGGGACCGCGAGGGCGTCCGCGAGAGGGCCGTGGCTTGCGCTCTGTCGGCGCTTTGGCGGTCGGCAGGGGATGAGAGACAGTTTATGGACCTTCAGGAAAGGGTGTGAGTTCGGCCTTGGCGAAAAGGAAAATGCCTCAGACGCGCGAGGAGATGCTGGAACAGACCATCGACGACATTCGCGGAAAGTTCGGTCAGGGGTCCATCATGCGGCTGGGCGACAACGCGCGGACGAACGTCGAGGTGATCCCGTCGGGCATCCTGCCGCTGAACGTGGCGCTCGGCGTCGGGGGCTACCCCAAGGGGCGCATCGTGGAGATCTTCGGCCCGGAGGGCTCGGGAAAGACGACGGTCGCCCTCTACGCGATCGCGGAGGCCCAGAAGGCCGGGGGGGTCGCCGCCTTCATCGACGCGGAGCACGCGCTGGACCCTCGTCTGGCCGCCGCTTTGGGCGTGGACATCGAGTCGCTCTACCTCTCCCAGCCCGACAGCGGCGAGCAGGCGCTCTACGTGCTGGACGCGCTGGTGCGGAGCGGGGCGGTGGACTTGGTGGTGGTGGACTCCGTCGCGGCGCTCACCCCGCAGGCGGAGATCGACGGCAAGATCGGCGAGAGCCAGCTGGGCCTTCAGGCGCGCCTCATGTCCTACGCGCTGCGGCGCCTCACCTCGATCGTGTCCAAGACCAACTGCGTGGTGATCTTCATCAACCAGCTCCGGGCCCTGATCTCGACGGGCTACGGGGCCGGCCCCACGGAGACCACGACGGGCGGACGGGCGCTCAAGTTCTACTCGTCGGTCCGGCTTGAGGTCCGCCGCGGGAAGAAGATCGACAAGGGCGAGGAGACCATCGGGCACGAGCTCTACATGAAGGTGGTCAAGAACAAGCTGGCGCCCCCTTTCCGAACGGCGCACACCAGCCTGATCTACGGGAAGGGCATCCCCATGGGGGTGGCGGTGGTCGATATGGCCGTGGACTACGAGATCATCCGCAGGAAGGGCTCCTGGCTCTCCTACAAGGGGGAGACCCTGGGACAGGGCAAGGAGTCGGTGGCCCAGTTCCTGGAGAAGAATCCCTCGGTCCAGGAGGAGATCATCAAGGAGATCATGGCGGAGGTCGCCAAGGGGATCGGGTTCCTGGCCCCGGCGGGCGAGGGGGACCCCGACGGCACGGCCGGGGAGGAGGGCGGACCGGCCGCCACGGTCGACATGCTGGACGGCCCCATGGAGATCGAGGAGGGGATCCTGGACCTCTCCGACGACGACAAGTGAAACGAGGGGGGCGCCGCGGCGCCCCCCACTTGCGCAGGTCTGCGTCGGTCGACGCCGGATCAGTCCTCCCGGCAGATGGCGACCGACGCGGAGGCCCCGATGCGGGAGGCCCCTGCGGCGATCATCCGCTCCGCGTCCGACCGCGTGCGGATGCCGCCCGATGCCTTGACGCCCCTGTCGGGCCCCACGGCGGCGCGCATCAGGGCGACGTCCGCCTCGGTCGCTCCGCCGGACGAGAAGCCCGTGGAGGTCTTGACGAAGTCCGCCCCGGCCTCCTTGCAGATGCGGCAGGCCCGCTCCTTCTCCGCGTCCGTCAGCAGGCAGGTCTCCAGGATGACCTTCAGGGTTCGGCCGTCGGCCGCCTTGCGGACCGCCGCGACGTCGTCCCGCACGTAGGCGTCGTCGCCCGCCTTCAGGCGCCCCACGTTCAGCACCATATCCACCTCGTCCGCGCCCCGCTCCACGGCGTCCCGGGCCTCGGCGGCCTTCGCGGCCGAGCTCGCGGCCCCCAGGGGAAAGCCCACGACCGTGCAGACCTTCACGCCGCTGTCCGCGAGCTCCCGTGCCGCGAGCTCCACGTAGGAGCCGTTGACGCAGACGGAGGCGAAGCGCCACTGCCGCGCCTCGGCGCACAGCCTCCTCACCGCCTCGGGCGTCGCGTCGGCCTTCAGGAGCGTGTGGTCGATCATCCCGGCCAGTTTTTTTGTGTCCATGTCAGAAATCCGTCCTTTCGAATTCCTCGCGCGTGACGAACGAGGTTTGGGTGCCCGGCCTCGTCGTGGAGAGGGCCGCGTAGCGGTTGGCCAGGGTCATGGCCGTCAGGACATCCCCCAGCCTCAGGTAGTAGTAGGTGAAGCTGCCGATGAAGGCGTCTCCGGCGCCGGTGGTGTCCACCGGCCTGACGATGCAGGGCGGGACCAGTTCCTCGCGCCCGGCCGTGACCCAGAGGCTTCCCTTGCCGCCCAGGGTGACGATGACGTTCCCGACGCCGTCGCGCACCAGGCTGCGGGCCGCCTGGCGCGCCTCCTCGGGGCTCGTGACCGGCATGCCGGTGATCAGCTCCAGCTCCGTCTCGTTGGGGACGAAGAAGGCCGTTCTGCGCACGTAGGCGAAGTCGAGCGCGGCCGCAGGCGCGGGGTTCAGGATGACGGGGATGCCGTTGCGCTCCCCCCAGTCGATGGCGTGGTAGACCGTCGCCAGGTCGATCTCGAGCTGCAGGATGATCATCCGGCATTTTCTGAGGTCCTCCGCGGCGCGGTCGACGTCCGCGGGCTTCAGGGCGTTGTTCGCGCCCTTGACGATCAGGATGCTGTTGTTCGCGTCCCGGTCCACGAAGATCGGGGCCACGCCGTTCGAGGCGCCGGGCACGGGCTCGACGTAGCGGGTGTCCATCCCCAGATTCTTGAAGTTCTCCAGGACGCTCCTGCCGAAGAGGTCGTCGCCCACCTTCGTGACCATGAGGACCTCGCAGCCCAGCTTGGCCAGCGCGACGGCCTGGTTCGCGCCCTTCCCCCCGAATCCCATGCCGAACGCGGGGGCCTCCAGGGTCTCGCCCAGGCGCGGCATGCGGTCGATCGTCGTGACCAGGTCGATCATGTTGCTTCCGATGACGGCTACTTTCATGCTGATGCCCTCCTTGAGAAAAGCCCGGATCGTGTCCCCCTCAATCATAGCACCACTTCGGTCCCGCAGGACGAAGCGGGCGGAATGTGCTATATAATAGCTGTTTGGTGAATCGCACTTATGGATTTCCGGATGCCTGTCCGCATAGCCGCGGCCGGGCGTCCCCGACGGGGAGAGGTGAGCGCCCGTTGAAGGAGGATGGGATGAGGCCCCCGGTGTTCGTCATCGAGGGGCTGACGAAGGAGTACGGGACGGGTGAGGCGGCCGTGCGCGCCCTGCGCGGGATCGATCTGGAGATCCTGGACGGGGAGCTCCTGGTGTTGCTCGGCCCGTCGGGAAGCGGCAAGTCCACGCTGCTGAACGTGGTCGGGGGGCTGGACCGCCCGACGTCCGGCTCGGTGCGCTTTCGGGGCGCGGACCTGGCCGATATGACGGATGTTCAGCTCACCCGCTACCGGCGCGACCACGTGGGGTTCGTCTTTCAGTTCTACAACCTGATGCCCAGCCTCACCGCCCGCGAGAACGTCGAGCTGGTCACCGAGATCGCCCCCGACCCGATGAGCCCGGACGAGGCCCTCGAGCTCGTGGGGCTGGGCGGCCGGACGGAGCACTTCCCCTCGCAGCTCTCCGGCGGGGAGCAGCAGCGCGTCGCCATCGCCCGGGCGGTGGCCAAACGGCCCACCGTGCTCTTCTGCGACGAGCCCACCGGGGCCCTCGACAGCGATACGGGCCGTGCGGTCCTGAGGGTTCTGAAGGACGTCAACGAGGAGCTGGGGACGACGGTGCTGATCGTCACCCACGCCGCGGCGACGGCCGGCATGGCCGACCGGGTGATCCGCTTTGCCGACGGCGGCATCCGCGCGGTCGCCGAGAACGCCATGAAGCGGGACCCGGAGGACATCGAATGGTGAGCGGGGTGGGCGTCCTGAACCGGAAGCTGTTCCGGGACCTCTGGAGGATGAAGGGGCAGGTCGTCGCCATCGGGGCGGTCGTCGCCATGGGCGTGATGATGCTGGTCATGATGTCCGGCCTGCTCGTCTCCCTGGGGGAGACGAGGCGGACCTACTACGAGCGCTACCGGTTTGCCGACGTGTTCGCCCCGGTCAAGCGGGCGCCTCGTTCCCTGGTCTCCGCGCTTGCCGCGGTGCCGGGTGTCGCGGCGGCCGAGGGCCGTGTGACGGGCGAGGCCCTGATCGACCTGCCGGGTCTGGCCCTCCCGATCCGGGCGCGGGCCCTCTCCCTGCCCGCACCGGGCACGAGGCTGAACGACGTCCGGCTCGTCGCCGGCCGTGTTCCCGCCGCCGGGGACGCCGACGAGATTTTGCTGCTGAAAAGCTTCGCTGCGGCCCACGGGCTCTCCCCCGGCGACAGGATCCTGGCGACCCTGAACGGCTCGCGCCGGAGCCTGCGCATCGTGGGGCTGGCCCAGTCCCCGGAGTTCCTCTACATCACGGCGCCCGGGGAGATCGGGGCGGACGACTCCCGGTACGGTGTCCTCTGGATGGGGCGTGGGGCGCTCGACGCGGCCTACGGTCTCAAGGGGGCCTTCAACGAGGCCCTTCTCGCCCTGGAGCGCGGCGCGCGGATCGATGCGGTGCTGGACGCCGCCGATCGCATCCTCGAGCCGTATGGGGCGCTGGGCGCCTACGGCCGCGACGAGCATGGCTCGAACCGCTTCGTCGAGGAGGAACTTCGCCAGCTGCGCTCCATGAGCGTGATCATGCCGCCGCTGTTCCTCGCCGTGGCGGCGTTTCTGCTGACGCTGGTCATCTCGCGCATGGTGCGGTCCGAGCGCGAACAGATCGGGCTCATCAAGGCCTTCGGCTATTCCGACCTGGCGGTGGGCCTGCACTACTTCAAGCTGGCCGTCGCGATCGCCGCTCTGGGTGCGGCGGCAGGCTGCGGGCTGGGCGTGTTGGCCGGACGCAGGCTGGTCCGCATCTACCTGCTCTTCTTCAAGTTTCCCTTCCTGACGTTTCGTCTCGTCCCCGCGCCCTTCGTCATGGGCTTTCTGGCGAGCATCGTTTCGGCGTCGGTCGGGGGCGGCTTCGTCCTGCGCCGCGTCTTCATGCTGACGCCCGCCGCCGCGATGCACCCGCCGTCCCCGCCGGACTACAGCCGCGCCGGGGGGCTGAGCCGGAGGCTCGATGTGCGTCTGGACCAGCCGTGCCGGATGGTGCTGCGCCGCCTGATGCGTCGGCCGGGCCGCATGGTGGGGGCGACGCTCGGGATCGCCTCGGGCATGGCGCTGTCCGTGGGCATGATCTCGATCACGGCGAGCTTCGACCATATGCTGGACCTCACCTTCAACGTGATCGACCGCAGCGATGCGGCGGTCGTCTTCAACGAGGACGTCCCGGAGCGGGCGATCCTGGAGCTGCGGAGCCTGCCCGGGGTGATCGAGGCCGAGCCGTTGCGCAGCGTCCCCGTCATCCTCCGCAGCGGACTCCGCACCCACCATGGGACGATCGACGGCCTGGTCCCGTCCCCGCGCCTCTACCGCGCCGTGGACCGGAACCTGAACGCCATCCTTCTGCGGAAGGGGGGGCTGGTCCTGGCCCGAACCCTGGCGCGTACCCTGGGCGTTCGGGCCGGGGACGTCCTGGACGTGGAGGTGCGCACCGGGCACCGGCCCCGGCTCTTCCTGCCGGTCGTGGGGGTCGCCGGTTCCCTGCTGGGCGCTCCGGCCTACATGGGTCTGGACGACCTGAACCGCGTCCTGCGCCAGCCGGACCGCATCTCCGCCGCCTTTCTCCGAATCGACGGGGCGAGGAGCGCCCCGATCTACCGGAGGCTCAAGCGGATGCCGTCCGTGGCGGGCGTCCGGCTGAAGAACGAGACGCTGGCCGCGCTGCGGTATCAGATGGACACCGGAGCGGGGTCCATGCGCTACATCATGCTGGCGGTGGCCGGCGTGGTCGCCTTCGGCATCGTCTACAACTCGGCGAGCATCGCCTACGCCGAGCGGGCCCGGGACCTGGCGAGCCTGAGGGTGATGGGGTTCACTCGGGGGGAGACGGCCTTCGTCCTGTTGGGGGAGCTGGCCGTCGTGACCCTCGCGGCGCTTCCGATCGGGATCGGCCTCGGGTACCTCCTCTCCCTGGCGCTTTCGGAGGGGTTCAGCACGGAACTCTATCAGATCCCCGCCGTCTTCTCCCCGGCGAGCGCCGGGCTGGGGTCGGTGGTGGTTCTGGGGTCCGCGGTCGCCTCGGGGTGGCTCGTGAAGCGGACGTTGGATGGGGCGGACCTCGCCTCCGTGATCAAGACAAGGGAGTAGACCGATGAAGCGAAAAATTTCGAGGAAGCTCTTCGTCCTGGGAACCCTCGCCGTGCTCGCCGCCGCGCTGGCATACGCCTTCAAGCCCAGCCCGATGGAGGTCGACATGGGCGAGGTCGTGCGCAAGCCCATGACCCTGACCATCGACGAGGAGGGGCGGGCCCGGGTCCGGGAGGCCTACGAGGTGTTCGCCCCCGTCGACGGGCGGCTGCTGCGGGTGGAGGTCGAGCCCGGCGAGGGGGTCTCCGGGGGAAGGTCCGTGGTGGCCAGGATGCTGCCGTCCGTCCCCATGCCCCTGGACATTCGGGACGAGTCCCGCGCCAGCGCCGATCTCGCCGCGGCGGAGGCGGCCCTGCGCCTGGCCCGGTCCGATCGGGAACGGGCCGTTGCCGACCGGGACCTGGCCCAGGTTCAGCTTCGGCGGATACGGCGTCTGAGGGGCTCGGGAGCGGCCAGCCAGCTCCAGCTGGATCAGGCCGAACGGGAGGCGAGGACCACCGCTGCGGCGCTGCACAACGCCGATGCCGCGATCGCCGTCCGGAAGGCGGAGCGCGCCGGGGCCTTGTCGCGCCTGCGCCGCTTCGGGAGCGGGGCCGGGGGCGCCGGGGCGAACGTGATCCCCATCCTCGCACCGGCGGACGGGAGGGTGCTGCGCGTCCTCCGGGAGAGCGAGGGGCCCCTGGCCGCCGGGACGCTCCTCATGGAGGTGGGCGACGTCGAGGCCGGGCTCGAGGTGGTCGCCGAGCTCCTCTCCTCGGAGGCCGTCCGGGTCTCTCCGGGCGATCGGGCGGTCCTGTCGGGTTGGGGCGGGGAGGGGCTCCTGAACGGCGTGGTCGAGAAGATCGAGCCGTTCGCCTTCACCAAGGTCTCCGCTCTGGGGGTCGAGGAGCAGCGGGTGAACGTGATCGTCCGGCTCTCCGACCCGCCCGAGGCGTTCCGGAAGCTGGGCCACGGCTTCCGCGTCGAGGTCGGTATCGTTGTCTGGGAGGACCCGGATGCCCTTACGGTCCCGTCGAGTGCGCTCTTCCGCAACGGCGGGGACTGGACCGTCTTCGTGGTCGAGGATGGGGCCGTCGGCCTGCGCTCCGTGGAGGTCGGCCGGAACAACGGCGTGGACGCCCAGGTGCTGGACGGGCTCCGGCCCGGGGAGCGGGTGGTGCTCTACCCCTCGTCGGACCTGGCCGACGGCATGAGGGTGACGCGCAGGGCGCCGCATTGAGCGACGCGCCCCTCGCTCTTGTCCGCCGCGCCGGGTTTGTGCTATACTTCCCTAGCTTGTGTGTCCTGTGTTATGTTGCCGCACATGGCGGTTTTTATAGAAGGAGGCGTTGTTTGTGGACAAGGGAACCTTTCAGCCGCACAGAAAGCCGCGCAAGAGGAAGATCGGCTTTCTCGCCCGCTCCTCTTCTCCCTCGGGGCGCAGGATTCTTCGCAACAGAAGGCGCAAAGGTCGTAAGTGCCTGACCATGGCATAACCCTGAAAAAAGGGTGGGAGTTCGACCGCATCTTCCGCACCGGTCTTCGCGTTCAGGGAGAACTGGTGCGGTTGTTGCTTTTGAGGGATGAGGGACGGGGCCTGCGCGTCGGCTACGCCGTGGGCCGGCGCCAGGGCAAGGCCCACGTGCGCAACCGGGGCCGCCGCGTCCTGCGCGAGGCCTTTCGGCGCCTGAGCCCCTGGATCGTCTCCGACGTCAGTCTCGTTGCCTCGCTCAAGGACCGGGCGCTCGACGCCTCGGCCGTCGCGGTCTGGCGCGACATGACGAGGGTGCTGAAGCGGCAGGGGCTTCTGGCCGAGGGCTGGGAGGGGGCGGACTGGGACGCGCCCGTCCCGCGTCGTGTCCGCTGAGCGGACTCACGGAGAGGAGCGTCCCCGGCGGCAGGGCGTCGCCGTTGCCTTGGCCGTGCTTCTGATCCGGGGCTACCAGCGTTTTGTGTCGCCGCTCCTGGGCGACCGCTGTCGTTTCTATCCCTCCTGTTCCCAGTACGCGCTGCTCGCGTTTCGGGAATGGGGTTTTTTTCGGGGCTTTTGGCTGACGCTGCGGCGCCTTTTGAAGTGCGGTCCCTGGCACGAGGGGGGCTTTGACCCGCCCCCGCGCAGAGACGGATGTGCGTCGGGCCGCGGTCCGGGACCCCGTCAGGATCGATAGCAATGTCATTACGCGATGCCGGGGGGGGGACGGCTTCCCGACCGAGGAGCCCATCTTTCCACCGGTCTCGCCACAGCGATAGGGAAGGTGAATTTTTTTGAGCTATTTGTGGAATCAGGCCGGAAATTTCATGACATGGCTTCTGGTGAGCCTCCATGGTTTGACGAATTCCTGGGGGCTGGCGATCATCCTTCTGACGATCCTGGTGCGCATCGCCATGCACCCGCTGATGCAGAAGCAGATGATGAGCATGCAGCGGATGCAGAAGCTCCAGCCGATGCTGAAGGTGATTCAGGAGAAGTACAAGGACGACAAGGAGACCCTGAACCGCGAGGTCATGTCGCTCTACAAGGAACACAAGGTCAACCCCGCCGCGGGCTGCCTGCCCCTTCTCATTCAGCTTCCCATATTCATCCTGCTCTACAGCGCCTTGAACCGGCACGGGTTCACGGATGCGACGTTCCTCTCCATCCAGCTGGACGGTTCCGTCCTCACGACCATCGCCAAGGCCATCAACCTGGTGAACGAGGCCGGCGTGCCGATCCCCAAGGAGGAGCTCGGTTTCGTCATGGTGGTCTTCTCCGCCTTCACCAACCCCTCCCTGCTCTTCGCCAACCTCGGGGTCTGGCTTCCCAACACGATCCTGTTGCTGGTCATCGCCTTCCTGACCTGGTATCAGCAGCACATCTCCTCCTCCGGGAATCCTCAGATGGCCATGATGAGCTGGTTCATGCCCATATTCCTGACGTTCATCTGCCTCAGCCTGCCCGGCGGAGTCCTGCTCTACTGGGGCGTCTCGTCCCTCCTCGGGGTGGTGCATCAGCTGCGCGTCATCCGCAGGACCAATCAGGAGATGCAGGAGAAACCGGTGCTGTTTCAGGAGAAGCCGACGCGCGGCAAGTCCGGGGCCTAGAGGGCGCCGGCGGTGTCGGCCCTGACGAAGAAGGAGGGGGTTGTCCGTGAGCGAGGATAGACAGCTTGTTTTCGAGGTGAGCTCCGTCGAGGAGGCCCTGAGTGCGGCGTCCCGCCGGTGGGGTGTCCCCGAGGAGGAGCTCAGGGCCGAGGTGATCGGTTCGGACAAGGGCTTTCTGGGCCTGTTCGGAAAAAAACTCAGGGTCGAGGTGCGCCCCGTCGAGCAGCCCCCGGTCGAGGCCTCCCTGCTCCACAGGGGCAGGGATTTCGTGAACGAACTCCTGGATCTGATGGACCTGCGTGCCGATGCGGTCCTTTTGGAGGAGGAGAACACGGTCGAGATCGAGGGGCAGGACGCGGAGATTCTGGTGGGGCGTCACGGCGACGGCCTGAAGTCCATGGAGTACCTGCTGAATCTGGCCCTTCGCGATCCCGGGGCGGAGCCCCGCGTACGCCTGGACAGCAACGGCTATCGGGAGCGCAGGATGCGGAGCCTGGAGCGCCTGGCGGAGGCCACGGCCAGGCAGGTCCTGGAGTACGGGGCCCCCATCCGCCTCGATCCCATGCTCAGCTGGGAGCGTTGGGTGATCCACACGACCCTCAAGGACAGGGAGGACGTCAGGACCGAATCGGTGGGGGAGGCCCCCGACCGCAAGGTGGTCGTCCTGCCCAGGATCGACGCCTCGCGCCTCCAGGAGGGGGGCGGCTGCAGGCCCGTCCCCTCGCGTTCGGTGCATCGCAAGCGCCGCCATCGGGCTTGAGGGGCTTATGTTTCCCGTTCTTCTCAGGTTTGGCAGCATAACGGTCGACACGTATTACGTGTTCTGGATGATCGCCCTCTCCGTGGCGATGCTCTGGAGCGTGCGCCGTTTCCGGCTTTACGGGGTGGACGACGACGAGGCCAGGCGCGTCATCGGGTGGGCGTTCTTCGCCATGCTGCTCGGTGCCCGGACCTTCGAGTACATCTGGAACTTCGAGGCGTACTACGAGAATCCCTCTTTGATCCTGGACCTTCGCCACGGCGGGCTCTCCGAGGTCGGTGCCTTCACCGGGGCCTTCCTCGCGGCTTTTGCGCTGTGCCGGCGCAACCCCAGGCTCTCGTTCCAGAGGCTCTGCGACGTGGTGGCGCCTCCGGCGATCTTCACCATGGCGCTGGGCCGTTGGGGCTGCTTCTTCAACGGCTGCTGCGTGGGGCTCCCCACGCGGATGCGTTTTGGAGTGCACTTTCCCTACGACGCGCCCTCGATCCTGCGGCACCCCACCCAGATCTACTATTCCGTGGCCTCGGCCCTGATCCTGCTGGTCCTTCTGCTTGCGGAACGGCGCATCCTCAGGAGCGGGAGGCTTCCGAAGGGCTCGGTCCTCACTCCGCTGGGCCTGATCCTCTACTCCCTGATGCGCCTCTCCATCGACGGCCTGAGGGCCGAGGGGCTTGCCGAGGGCCTGGGCTTCTCGCACTGGGTGCTGCTGGCGGCGCTGCCCCTGGAGGCGGTATGGCTGGTGCGGTCCGTCCGGTCCCTGAGGTGCGTTGCGGGGCCCGTTTCGGAAAGCGCATCGGGCAGCGACTGACCGCCGAAGGGCACGGAAACGGCCGACCCCCCGGGGAAAAATCCCCGGGGGGTCGTTTGTCGCACGTCCACCCTCATTTATCGTTTTTTTTCGGATTCCTCCTTCGGTAAAAAACTGCATGAAGGATCCCGGTTCGGAGCCTACAATGGTTCCGTTACGTGCTGGAAGCCGTTTCAGGCCATTTATTCTGGAGGTGCTTTTGAGATGCTGCGTGTTGTTCCGAAGTTTAAAGGATGTCTGGGATTTGCCCTGGCCCTGCTCCTGGCCCTCGAGGCCGTGGGCGGGGGAGCGGCGCAGGCCGCCTCGAATGCCGCGGCCCTGTCGCCCGTCGTCCCGATCGTCAAGAAGGCCTCGCCGGCCGTCGTGAACATCGATGTGGAGACGAAGGCCAAGCGTACCGCGGTTCCCTTTCCCTTCGACGACGATCCCATATTCCGCCACTTCTTCGGCGAGGCGTTCAAGAACTTCACGCGGTCCGTGCCGATGAAGGGGCGGGGCTCCGGCTTCATCGTCTCCAAGGAGGGGCAGATCCTGACGAACAACCACGTCATCGACGGCGTGGACAAGATCACGGTCACCCTTTCCGACGGGAAGACCTACTCCGCCAAGGTGGTGGGCAAGGACCCCACCTTCGACCTGGCGGTCATCAAGATCGATCCGGAGCAGGACCTGCCCGTGCTGCCCCTGGGCGACTCCGACACCGTCGAGGTGGGCGAGTGGGTCGTCGCGATCGGGAACCCCTACGGGCTCGAGCACTCGGTGACGGTCGGCGTCATCTCCGCGAAGAACCGCAGCATCCATGCGCGGGACGTGAACTTCGACGGCTTCCTGCAGACGGACGCGGCGATCAACCCCGGAAACAGCGGCGGGCCCCTCCTGAACATGGACGGGGAGGTGGTGGGGATCAACACGGCCATCCTTCCCTACGCGCAGGGACTGGGCTTTGCGGTGCCCGTGAACATGGCCAAGCAGATCATGGGCGATCTCGTCTCCTACGGCAAGGTGAAGCGCGGATGGCTGGGCATCTCCGTCCAGAACCTGACCCCGGAGATCGCGGAGGCCTACGGAGTCGAGGAAAAGAGCGGCGTGATCGTGGGCGACGTCTTCGCGGACTCCGCCGCGGACAAGGCCGGTTTGATGCGCGGCGACGTGGTTACGGCGCTCAACGGCGAGAAGGTCAAGGATGTGCTGTGGTTCGTCAACAAGGTCCGCTCCCAGGCCCCGAACTCCGAGCTCAGGATGGACGTGTTGCGCGAGGGCAAAAAGCTGACCCTCAAGGCCAGGCTGAACGAGCGCCCCGACGATCCCGACGGGAAGCCCTCCTCGGAGAGCGATTCCATCGAGGGGGCCAGCGAGGCTCTGGAGAAGGTGGGCCTCAGGGTGGCGCCGATCAACAGGGAGCTTCGGCGTGAGTACAAGCTGGACCCCAAGAGCGACGGCCTCCTCGTGGTGGAGGTCGAGGATGGCTCGCCCGCGCAGATGGCGGGTATCGGGGAGGGCGACCGGCTCCTTCAGGTGAACGGCAGGAAGGTCGTGACCGTCGAGGACCTGAAGGGCGCCATGCAGAAGAAGAGCGACTCCGTGGTGCTTCTGATCGACAGGGGCGGAAAGACGTTCTTCGTGTCGCTTCAGAAGAACGGCTCGGAGTCGAAATAGACCGCGTCGCGTTGTCGGGGGGGGGAGCGCTCGGCTCCGCCCCCTTTCGTGAGCATGCATGTTTTCGGGAGGTGTCCGTCTTGAACTTTTTTTGTCGTCCCGAGCGCTTCGGTGGGCTTTGCGCTCTTCTGATCGTCTCCGTCCTGTTCGCCTCCTCAGCCTGGGCGTCCGTCCCCGGGGAGGGGCCGCGCGCCGCAGCGGCGCGGTCCGTGAACGCCTTTGCCCTCGACGTCTACCGCCAGTTGGCGCTGGCGGAGAAGGGCGACGTCTTCTTCTCGCCCTACAGCATCGTGTCGGCCCTGGGCATGAGCTATGCCGGAGCCCGCGGCGAGACCGCCGCGGAGATGGGGCGGGTCCTTCATGCCGGCGAAGGGTTCCACGCTTCATTGGGGGCCCTGGTGCGGGAGTTCGACAAATCCTTTGCCGGCGTTGAGGGAGGGCCCCTTCTCGCCACGGCGAACCGGGTCTGGGTGCAGAAGGGGAGCGACCTGCGCCCAGAGTATGCGGATCTTTTGAGCCGGGACTACGGCGGCGAGACGGCCCGGCTGGACTTCGAGGGCGATTCCAAGGGGGCCCGGGATGCGATCAACGCCTGGGTGGAGGAGCGGACCCGCAAGAGGATCCGAAACCTGATCCAGGGGCTCGATCCTTCGACGAAACTGGTGCTGACCAATGCGGTCTACTTCAGGGCCGATTGGGCGAACCCCTTCGACGAGGGGGGGACGAAGCCCCTGCCCTTCCATAGGGGCTCCGAGGACCCGATCGACGTTCCCACGATGTACCAGAGAGAGCATCTGCTTTATGCCGAGGCGGACGGGCTTCAGCTTCTCCGCCTGCCCTATAGCGACGATCTCTCGATGCTCGTCGTGCTGCCGCGCGACGCGGAGGGGATGGAGCGGCTCGCGGGGCGCCTGGGAGAGGAGTCGGGGCCCGAGCTCGTCGAGCAATGGCGCAAGGGACTGAGGCTGCACGACGTCGAGGTCTGGCTGCCGAAGTTCAGGCTGGAGAAGCGATATTCGCTGAACGAGCTGCTCGTCTCCCTGGGGATGGGACGAGCCTTCGGTCCGGACGCGGACTTCTCGGGGATGCTCTCGGAGGACGTTCCGCTCCGCATCGATCAGGTGGTCCACCAGACCTTCATCGAGCTGGACGAGAGGAAGACCGAGGCCGCGGCCGCTACGGCGGTTGTGATGCTGAGGGCCACGATGCTCCCCGAGAAGCTGTCCCGCGTCGCCTTCCGCGCGGACCGGCCGTTTCTCTACTTCATCCTGGACGACAGGACGGGGACCATCCTGTTCATGGGGCGGCAGACCTTTCGGTGAGAACGCCGCGATTTTTTGAGCGAAAGGGCCCCCGCGGGGGCCCTTTCGTCGTTCAGGCCGGCTCGTTCTGCCGGTCCTCCCTGGGGATGATCCGGCCGCCGTGCCGAACCCCCATGACGGCGTTCTCCGCATCCCGGCACAGGATGAGGTCCGACGCGGTGTGGGGGGCGAGGATGAGCAGCATCTCACGCCCGACGATGCGGATGGACTGTTCCGCTCCGTCGAGCCGGAGCCCGATTCCGGCGTCCTTCCGGTAGATCTCGAGGAGGGTGCCCTCGTCGGATCTGTAGGTCCCGCAGGCGTTCTCGACGGTCTCCGCCGACCACGCCGTCTCGGTGTATTCGGGCTGACGGACCGGAGCCCTTCCGTTCAGCAGGCGCATGGCGGCCGCAGCGATCTCCGAGACGGGAACGTTTGACGTGTTGCAGAACACCAGCACCCCGGCCTCGAGCTCGGGCGAGAAGAGCATCATGTTGGAGATGCCCGTCATCCCCCCTCCGTGCCCCACGACGGTGAGGTCGTCCATGAAGCGCGTCGAGAGCCCGTAGCCGTAGTATTGCTGGAACCGGTAAAACTGGACGGGCTTTTGCATCTCCCGCACGTAGTAGCGCCCCAGGATCCTGGCGCCGTTCTCCCCCGTTCCCTCCCCCAGAAGCATGCGGACGTACCTCTTCATGTCGCCGATGGTGGAGCGCAGCGCGCCGCCCCCCATGAGCACGAAGGCGTTGTCGTAGAAGTCCCGGCCCATGTCCTCGCGGGGCCCGTCCGGGCCGTTTCGATGGATGTAGAGGTGCGTACAGTTCTCGTCGTATCGCGGTTTTTCGAACTCGAGGGTGCTGCGGTGCATTTCGAGCGGCTCCAGGATGTGCCGGACGACGTAGTGGGCAAACGAGGGCTCGCCCCCGTATCGTCGGACGATGTCCGAGATGAGTCCATAGCCGTCGTTGCTGTAGCTCATCCGCTCCCCCGGCCGGCCGATGTGGCGGGTGCGTGCGTCCAGACGCCCCGCCACCGCGCCAGGATCCGCTTTTCCGGGAAAAAGCCCGCGGAATGGCTCAGCAGGTGGGCGACCCTCACGCCCTTCTGGTTCCTGCCGATGAACTCCGGGATGTAGTCGCTGACCAGCCCCTGCAGATCGACGAGCCCGCGCTCCACCAGCTGCAGAAGGGCGACGCAGGTGACGGATTTGGTGAGGGACGCCATCCCGAACAACGTGTCGGGGGCGATCTCCAGGCGCCTTTTTGCGTCGCGCCAGCCGAAGAAGGCCTCGTAGTACGTCCTGTCCCTGCCGAAGATCGAGACGGCGGTGCCGGCGGCGTCGTAGCTTGTCATGACATCCCTCACGAGCTGTTCGAACTCCGCGAGGCGGCTGCCGCAAACTTTGGGGTGAGGCATCGGTGTTCCACTTCCCTTTCTCGAGGAGATAGGAAACGGGGGGAGCCCCCCGAGGGGCATTATGGCACATCCGGGGGAGGCGTGCAAAAGAGAAGGGACGGCCCGAGGCCGTCCCTTCGAAACTGCATTTTATGGTGCGGAGGGGGAGAATCGAACTCCCACAGCTTTACAGCCACAAGATCCTTAGTCTTGCGCGTCTACCAATTCCGCCACCCCCGCAAAACAGGAAATATTATACAGACTATCCCGGGAACGTCAAGAGGAAGGGGCGAAAAAGTCGGCTCCGATAGGGGGTCGCACGACGGGAGGGGATGGGGCTCTGGGGCCGGGGGAACGGCAAAGGGGGGCCGAAGGCTCCGGCCCCCCCGATCCATGACCCGGGGGTCTATTGCTCCGCCGTCACGTTCTCCAGCTTGTGGTAGCCCGCGGGGTCGAGGGCGAAGCCCTGCACCTTCCTGGATGCACCGGCGTTGATCGTGGAGTAGAAGAGCGGCGCGTTGTTCGAGACGTCCTGCAGGATGTCCTCGAGGTCGGAGTAGGCCTTGCGCCGGACCGCCTCGTCCGTGCTGTTGCGGCCCAGGTTCACGAGCTCGTTCACCTTGGGGTCCTGGATGAAGCTGCGGTTTCCGGGGGCGCCCACCTGGGTGGAGTAGACCAGGGAGTAGTAGGTGTAGTCGGCGTCGGCCGTGGAGGTCGTCCACCCGAAGTAGCCCATGTCGTGCTCGCCATTGGCGCAGCGCTCGATGAAGCTGCCGAACTCCATCACCTTCACCTCGCACTGGATGCCGACCTCGAGCAGCATCGCCTGAATGGCCTGGCAGACCTCGATGCGGACCTGGTTGTCGTTCACCCACAGCGTGCAGGAGAAGCCGTCGGCGTATCCCGCCTCCTTCAGCAGCTTCCTGGCGAGCTCCACGTCGTAGGCGTACGGCTTGTGCCCGGAGTAGCCGAACACGCCCGGGGCGATCAGGGCGCCGGCGGGGTCCCCCGCGCCGTACATGATGGCGTCGATGATCGTCTCGACGTCGATGGCGTGCCGGATCGCCTGGCGCACCAGCTTGTTGTCGAAGGGCTTCTTCTTCATGTTGAAGGAGACGTACCAGCAGGATAGCCCCGCCTTCTCGAGGAGCTCGAGGTTCGCGTTCTCCCGGACGCGCTTGACGTCGTTGGCCTGGATGTCCGTGGCGATGTCCACCTCGCCGGTCTCGAGCGCGATGGTGCGCTGCGCCGCCTCGGGGACGACCTTCATGACGAGGTTCGCGGTCTTGGGCGCGCCGGCGTAGTAGGCGTCGAACGCGGCCAGCTTGATGGCGTCGCCCTGCTTCCACTCCACGAACTTGTAGGGGCCGGACCCCACGGGGTTCAGGCGGAAACGGGCCTCGTCGGCCTTCACGTAGGCCTCCGGGACGATGGCCGAGGAGGGGTGCGCCAGGTTGCGCAGGGCCGCGGCGTAGGGGGCGGCCGTCTCGATGACGACGGTCTGGTCGTCCACCAGCCTGACCTCCTTGATGAAGTTGACGATGTAGGAGACGGCGGTGGAGGCGATGGCGCGATCGAGCGAGAACTTGACGTCCCTCGCCGTCAGATCGCTGCCGTCGTGGAACTTGATCCCCTTACGGACGCGGATCTGGAGCTGGGTGTCGCTGAGGTGCTCCCAGGACTCCGCGATCTGGCCGGCGACCTTGCCGTCGGCGTCCGTCGTGAACAGCGTGTCGAAGATCTGGTTGGTCACCATGACGGCGGGCGTCTCCTTGCCGATGTGCGGATCGAGCGAGGTGACGTCCGCGCCCTGGGCCCAGGTCAGGGTGTCCTTGCGGGCCGGGCCCGCCGCTGCGGGCATGCCGGTGGAGAGGAAGAGCGCCGTGACGAGAAGTGCTGACAGAAACCGTTTCATCGTAGACCTCCTGTTGATTGGGATGATGACACAACCGGACGCGGGGCCGGTTTATGTTCGGGGTTGCGGGGCGCGGCCGTACAGGGTACAGGCGCAGAAGTGGCCGGGGGCGACCTCCGCCAGCGGAACGTCCCGCGCGGTGCACTCGGGAGCCGCCCGGGGACAGCGCTTGGCGAAACGGCAGCCGGCGTCGGGATCGACGGGCGAGGTGATCTCGCCCGTCAGGGGGATGCGCTCCGGGACGAAATCCGGGTCCGGAACGGGAATCGCGGAGAGCAGCGCCTTGGTGTAGGGGTGCATCGGGTGCGCGAAGAGCTCGTCCGCCGGGGCCTTCTCCACCATCTGGCCCAGGTACATCACCGCGATGTCGTCCGACAAATGCTTGACCACGGAGAGGTCGTGCGTGATGAACATGTAGGTGAGCCCCAGGTCCCGCTGGAGGTCCTGCATCAGGTTCAGGATCTGGGCCTGGATGGAGACGTCGAGCGCGGAGACGGGCTCGTCGCAGACGATGAACTTCGGCTCGAGGGCCAGCGCCCGGGCGATGCCGATCCGTTGGCGCCGCCCCCCGTCCAGCTCGTGCGGGTAGGCATTGATCAGGCGCTCGGAGAGGCCGACCCGGTCCATCATGTCCAGGACGCGCCGGCTCAGGGCGGTCCGGTCCCGCCCGGAGCAGACGCCCTGGATCAGCAGGGGCTCCGTGATCGTCTCGAACACGGTCATCCGCGGGTTCAGGGAGGCGAAGGGGTCCTGGAAGATGATCTGCATCTCCCGCCGGAGCTTCTTGAGACGCTCCGGGCCGTAGGTCAGAATGTTCTGGCCCTCGAACCACACCTCGCCGGAGGTCGGCTCGTGGAGCCGCAGGATGGCACGTCCCAGCGTGGACTTGCCGCACCCGGACTCGCCCACGACCCCGAGCGTCTCGCGCGCACGGATGGAGAAGCTCACGTCGTCCACGGCGTGGAGCGTCCCGGCCCGCGTGCTGAAGTATTTTTTGAGGTGTACGACCCTGAGCAGTTCGGCGTTCATGCCCGGCCTCCTCCCACGAGCACGCAGCGCACGGCGTGCGCGCCGCCGACGTCCGTCAGCGGGACCGGCAGAGCGCAGGCATCGCAGCGGTGCGGACAGCGCTCCGAGAAGGAGCAGCCCGGAGGCAGGTTCGTCGGGTCCGGCATCAGTCCCTTGATGGGGCGCAGCCGGTCCGCCTTGGAGTCGAGGCTCGGGATGGACTGGAACAGCCCCACCGTGTACGGGTGCCTCGGGTCCTTGAAGACGTCCCGCAGGGTGCCGTACTCCATCAGGGTCCCCGCGTAGAGGATGGCCACGGTATCGCAGTTCTGCGCCACCACGCCCAGGTCGTGCGTGATGAGCATGACGGACGTGTCGAGCCGGTTCTTGAGCTCGCGGATCATGTCGAGCACCTGGGCCTGGATGGTGACGTCCAGGGCCGTCGTCGGCTCGTCGGCGATCAGGAGGCGGGGCGCGCAGGCCAGCGCGATGGCGATCCCGACCCGCTGCTTCATGCCGCCGGAGAACTGGTGAGGGTACTCGGACGCGCGCTGCGGCGGGATCCCCACCATCTCCAGCATCCCCGCGGCCTCGGCGCGCGCCGCGCGCCGGTCGAGCTTCTTGTGGGCCTGGATGACCTCCATGATCTGGTCGCCCACCGTCATCACGGGGTTGAGGCTTGTCATGGGGTCCTGAAAGATCATGGAGATCTTTCGGCCGCGTATGCCGCGCATCTCGACCTCGGAGAGCTCCAGCAGGTCCCGGCCCTCGAACAGCACCCGGCCGGAGACGATCCGGCCCGGGGGCGTGGGGACGAGGCGCAGGATGCCCTTGGCCAGCGTCGTCTTGCCCGCGCCCCCCTCGCCGACGACGCCCAGGGTCTGCCCCTTCAGGAGGGGCAGCGTCACGGAGTTCAGGGCGGCCACGACCCCGTCGTCGGTCTCGTAGCGTATGACCAGGTCCTTGACCTCGAGCAGCTTGTCCATGTCCGTTCCCTCAGCTCTTCAATTTGGGGTCCAGGGCGTCCCTGAGCCCGTCCCCGACGAGGTTGAGCGCCAGAATCGTCAGCATGATCCCGAGCCCGGGGATCATCGTGATGTGCCACGCGTCGCGGATGTAGGTTCTTGCGTTGGAGAGCATCGAGCCCCACTCCGGGGTCGGGGGCTGGATGCCCAGCCCGAGGAAGCTCAGGCCGGCGATGGAGAGTATGGCGCCCGCGACGCCCAGCGTGGCCTGCACGATGAGCGGGGCCAGGGAGTTGGGGACGATGTACTTGGTGATGATCCGGGGATCGCTCGCGCCCACCGAGCGGGCGGCCTCGATGAACTCCTGCTCCTTGACGGTGAGGACCGAGGCGCGGACCGTCCGGGCGAAGGTGGGGACGTAGGCGATGCTGATCGCGATGAGCACGTTGACGAGCCCCGGTCCCAGAGCGGCGACGATCGCGGTGGCCAGGAGCATCGAGGGGATCGCCAGCAGGATGTCCATGGCGCGCATCAGGACGTTGTCGGCCCTCTTGTAGTAGCCCGCGACCGCCCCGATGGCCCCACCGGCGAGCGTGGAGAACGCGATGCCCGCCATGCCCATGAACAGGGAGTAGCGGATGCCCCAGAGCATCCTCAAAAACATGTCCCGGCCGAACTCGTCGAGCCCGAAGATGTGCGCGGCGCTCGGCCCCTTCAGCTTGAGCCGCAGGTTCTGCTTGATGACGCTGCTCCTGTAGAAGGCCTGACCGTCCGCGAGGTCCCACACGATGGTGACGACGGCCGCCCCCGCCAGAATCAGCAAGAACGCGAGGGACAGGAGGGCCAGCCTGTTCTTCTTGAATCGGCGCCACGCCTCCTGCCAGAGGGTGCGCTGCTTCCGGGCGGCGGGTTCGAGATGTTTTCCGTTCATGATGGTTTCGGCTCACCGTCCTTGGAACTGAGACTTGATGCGCGGGTCGACGAACGCGTAGATGATGTCGACCGCCAGATTGACCAGGGAGAACATGACCGCGAGAAAGATCACCGAGCCCAGAACCAGCGGCATGTCCTTGGACTTGATGGACTCCACCATCAGGCGTCCGAGCCCCGGCCAGGAGAAGATGGTCTCCGTCAGCATCGCCCCGCCCAGAAGGTGGCCGAACTGGAGGCCGACCGCGGTTACGATGGGGATCAGCGCGTTGCGCATCATGTGGCGGGTGGTGACGAGGCGCTCCGGAATGCCCTTGGAGCGCGCGGTGCTGATGTAGTCCTGCCGGATGACCTCCAGCATGGACGAACGGGTCATGCGGACGATCGTGGCGGCGCAGCCCGTGCCGAGCGTCAGTGCGGGAAGGATCAGGCTCTTGAGCAGGGGCCAGAGGCCCTCGCCCATGCCCTGGGAGGGGAGCCAGCCCAGCCCGAGCGAGAAGATCAGGACCACGACGAGCCCGAACCAGAAGTTGGGCATCGCGACGCCGATCAGGGAGAGCACGGTGGTGGTGTAGTCCAGCAGGGTGTACTGGTGCTTCGCCGAGACGATCCCGGTCGGAATGCCGATGAGCAGAGCGACGAGGATACCCGCCAGGGCCAGGATGCAGGTGGCGGGGAAGCGGTCCAGCACCGTGTCCATGACGTCGATCTTGTTGCGGTAGGAGGTGCCCAGGTCGCCCCGGAGGGCTCCGGCCATGTAACGGAGGTAGCGGACGACGATGGGGTCGTTCAGCCCCAGCTCCTGGCGGGTCTGGGCCAGCAGTTCCGGCGTGGCGCCGTCCCCCAGGACGATGGCGGCGGGGTCCCCCGGCGTCAGGGCCAGGATGAAGAACACGATGAAGGTGACCCCCAGCAGCACGGGGATCATCATCAGGAGCCGTCTCAGGATGTAGCGGGACAAGGGCATCAACTCCGTGGGGTTGCTTATGGTCTCCCGGAAGAGGAGGTGTCGGCGGCACGCGTAAAACGTCCCCGATGGAATGCCGTCGTCAAGGGGACATCTCCACCATTCTAGCACGTTGTCGCGGTGTTGTCCTTCCGGTGCGCAATCGGCGGCGGATGCCGCTTGACAAAAGTTGCGAGTGAGGATACCATTCCTCACTAAATAAACTTTATTTTGTGAGGTGGGTATTATGTCAACAAAAGTTCAGTGCGTGGTTTGCGAAGGGGACGTCACCTTGGCCGCCGAGGTCTTGGAGGGGGAGCTGCTGATCTGCCCCGACTGCGGAACCGAGCTGGAGGTCGTCTCGCTGAATCCCCCGACGCTCGCCGAGGCCCCCGAGGTTCAGGAGGACTGGGGAGAATAGCCCATGGCGCGGCTCTTCATCTTCTACACGCGTCTTCGCGTCGAGGAAAAGCTCCTGTTCAAGGCCGCGGAGGAGCGCAAGATCCCCTTCTCGGCGATCGACGTCGGCGACGCGCTCTGGCCGGAACTCCCCGCCGAGGCCGGCGACGTGGCGCTCTGCCGCTGCGTCGGACAAACGCAGAACTCGGCGCTGGCCGTCCTGCTGGAATCGCGGGGGGTGGCCACGGTCAACCCCTCGGGGGTGATGGCCGTCTGTGCCGACAAGATCGTTACCGCCGCCCGGCTCTCGGAGGCCGGGATTCCCCAGCCCGAATACGCGGTGGCCTTCTCCCTGGAGGGGGCGATCGAGGGGGGGAGGCGCCTGGGCTACCCTCTGGTTCTCAAGCCGGCGACGGGAAGCTGGGGCAGGCTCCTGGCGAAGATCAACGACCGGGATGCGCTCGAGGCGGTGGTCGAGCACAAGCTCCACATGGGCGCGGCGCACTCGGTCCTCTTCATGCAGCAGTACGTCGAGAAGCGGGGGTTCGACCTGCGCGCTACGGTGGTCGGAGGCAGGGCGATCACCCTGATCAAACGGTGCAGCGAACACTGGATCACCAACACGGCGCGCGGTGCGGTGCCCGAGGCCTGCCTCCTGAACCCCGAGATCGAGGGGCTCCTTGACCGGGTTCAGAGTGCCGTCGGGGGAGAGGTCCTTGCGGTGGACCTCTTTGAAACTCCGGGGGGATACCTGGTCAACGAGGTGAACGGCCAACCCGAATTCCGCAGCTCGGACGGCGGGCTGACGGGGGTCGACGTCGCGGGACGGCTGGTGGAACACGCGTGGTCCCTGGCGGCACGGGGATGAAGGGAGGGGGAGGAGGATGACGACGAGGTTTCGGGCGGCGGTCTGGGGGGCGAACGGCATGGCGGGGGGCGAGGTCCTGCGCATTCTGGCCGCGCACCCCTCCGTCGGGGTGTCCTGCGCCGTCTCGAGGAGCCGGAGCGGGCAGCCGGTATGGCATGCGCATCCGCACCTCCGGAGCGCGTTTCCGGAGCTCGTGTTCAGCGCCCCGGAGGAGGCTTTGGAGCGCGAGGCGGACGTCGCCTTTCTGGCCCTTCCCCACGGGACGGCGCAACCGCTCATCAAGGTCTATCTGGACAGAGGGGGCAAGGTGGCCGATCTGTCCGCGGACGTGCGCCTCCGGAGCGCGTCGGACTATCGGAGATGGTACGGGGCGCCCCCGCTCCATCCGGAGCTCCTGGAGCGGGCGGTCTACGGTCTTCCGGAGCTGCATCGGGAGGCGCTCAGGGGCGCCTCTCTGGCGAGCGGGGTGGGCTGCAACGCGTCCTGCTCCATCCTCGGCCTCTATCCCCTCGCCCGGGCGGGGCTCGTCGGGGAGGCCCGAATCGAGGTCCGGGTCGGATCGTCCGAGGCCGGGGCGGCGCCGACCGTCGGCAGCCATCACCCCTACCGCAGCCGGACGCTCCGCGTCTACGAGGCGTTCCGGCACCGTCACCTCGCGGAGATCCTACAGGAATTGGACCTCTCCGAGGATCGGGTCACCCTGACGATGACGGCGGTGGAGATGATCCGCGGCGTCCAGATGATCGCGCAGGTGTCGCTCTCCCGCTCCGTGCGGGAGGCGGAGCTCTGGAAGCTCTATCGCGCCGCCTATGCGGACGAGCCGTTCGTCTCGCTCTGCCCGGCACGCCCCTCGCACCTGCGCCTTCCCGACCCGAAGCTGCTGACCGGGAGCAATCGGGTTCTCACGGGGTTCTCCCTCCACGAGGACGGCAGGCGGCTGATCGTCGTATGCGCGCTGGACAACCTGATGAAGGGCGCGGCGGGCAGCGCCGTGCAGTCCGCGAACCTGATGCTGGGCCTTCCGGAGGGGGAGGGGTTGGGGATGCTGCCGGTCTATCCGGCATAATTCCAATTTCAAATCATTCGTATGCTTCGTTGTTTTTGCTCCCCTTGCTTGACGTACTGTTATGTACGCCTGCGCTGCGGTTCGCAAAAGCCGCCTCGCCTACAAATGATTTCGAAATGGAATAAAGGCGGGATGAGGGAATGATTTTTGGCCGAAAGGAGATTCTGCGATGAACGGAGCCCATTCTTTCCAAGGCGTGGTCAAAATAGGCGGAGCACGGGGCAACGCCGTGTGCCCCCTTCTGGAGGAGCTGGCCGACCGAACCCGGCGCGGGGAACGCTGGGCGCTCGTCCACGGCGCGAGCTCCATGATGGAGGACCTCTCCCGGGCCGTGGGCATGGAGCCGGTCTACGTCGTCAGCCCCGGAGGGTTCCGAAGCCGTTTCGTCGGGGAGAGGGAGCTCGCCCTCTTCGAGGCCGCCTGCTGCCGTTTTTCCGTCGATCTGGTGGCGGCGCTCGGCAGGCTCGGAGTCCGTGCCGTCCCGCTCTATCCCGGCTCGGCGAAGGGCGCCAGCGCCAAGCGCAAGAATTCGCTTCGCGTCGTCGAGGACGGCAGGGTGCGGATGATGCACGGAAACTACAGCGGTGCCATCGCCGCCTTCGATCCCTCCGACATCCGCTCCGTCTGGGACTCGGGCGGGCTTCCTCTGCTTCCGCCGCTGGCGTCGGACGAGGCCGTCCCGGGCTCCCGCCTCAACGTGGACGGCGACCGCATGGCCGCGGCCGCGGCCGCGGCGGTCGGGGCCGACGTGCTGGCGATCCTCAGCAACGTCCCCGGGCTCCTGCGCACGCCGTCCGACCCGTCCTCGCGGGTGGAGAAGGGCACCCTTTCCGAATGGGAAAGTCTCGAGCCCCTGGCCAAGGGAAACATGAAGCGCAAGCTGCTGGCCGCCCGGGAAGCCCTGGAGGGGGGCGCGGAGACCGTGGTCATCGCGGACAGCCGAAACGCTCGGCCGATCGGGGCCGGTCTCGACGGAGGAGGCACCCTGCTGTGTCGGGGCTCTATGGCAGCCGCGGTCTGACGATCGTCTCCGGATCGGGCGCCTTCGTCCGGGACGGCGCGGGGAAGGAGTATCTCGACTTCTACTGCGGCAGCGGCGCGGCGCTCTTCGGCCATGCCCATCCCCGGCTCAGGGAAGCCCTGGCGAACGCCTCCGGTCGGCCCTGGACCATCGGACCGGGCATGGGGGCGGAGGTTCGGGACCGGCTCAAGGCGCGCCTGAACCGCCTGCTCCCCGGGCGGTCGCTCTTCTATTGCAACAGCGGCACGGAGTCGATCGAGGCGGCGCTGAAGCTCGCGGTTGCCCTCCGCCCCGAGAGGAGGAAGATCCTTGCCCTGCGGCGCGCCTTCCACGGCCGGACTCTCGGGGCGCTCGCCCTCACCTTCAATCCGCAGTACCGCAGGAGCTGGACGCACCTCCTGGCGCCGGTCCTGCACGTGAGGCCCGAGGAGCTGCCGGGGGCCGTCGACGGGGACACGGCCGCGGTCTTCGTCGAGCCGATCCAGGGGGAGGGCGGCGTCCATCCCCTGTCCGCCTCGCTCGGCGCGGCGATCGGCGCGGCCTGTGCCCGGACGGGGGCATTGCTCGTCTGCGACGAGGTGCAGTGCGGATGGGGGCGCTGCGGGGCGTTTTCGGCGAGTTCGCTCGCCGGGCTGGAGCCGGACATCCTGTGCTTCGCCAAGGGCGTCGCCGGGGGTCTGCCCGTCGGACTCACCCTGTGGAAGAAGGAGCTGGGGGATTTCGCGCCCGGCGGACACGGCTCCACTTACGGCGGGAATCCGCTGGTCCTGGCCGTCGCCGAGGCCGCGCTGGGCCTTCTGGAGGAGGGGACCCCGATCGCCGGGGCCCGGTCGGGAGGGGAGTATTTCAGGAAGCTCCTCAAGGGGATCGATTCCCCCCTGATCGCGGAGGTCCGGGGCATGGGACTGCTGAACGGCGTGGAGCTGACCGTGAAGGCCGCGCCCGTCATCCGCCGGATGCAGCGGAACGGGGTCCTGGCCCTGCCGGCGGGCCCGTCGGTGGTGCGCTTTCTCCCTCCCTTTCCCGCCGTGCGGGAGGACTTCGACAGGGCGGCCGCCGTACTCGCGGACGCCCTGAAGGCGGAGGCGGCGTGAAAGGCTCCGTGGAGCTCCTCACAAAGCTCGTCTCCATCCCCAGCCCGAGCGGGGACGAGGGGGAGGCGTGCCGCCATCTCGCGGACGCGCTCCCCTCCGTCGGATGGGAGCGCGTCGAGATCGACGGCGTGGGGAACGTCGTCGCCTCCCGGGGTTCCGGGGAAAGGGAGATCGTCCTGCTGGGGCACATCGACACCGTGCCGGGCGGTCCGCCCTGCGCCCTGAAGGGGGATTGCCTTTGGGGACGCGGGAGCGTGGACGCGAAGGGGCCGTTGTGCGCCTTTGCGGTCGCCGGCGGAAACGTGCCGGTCTCCGCCGGCTGGAGGGTCACCCTCGTCGCCGCCGTGGGCGAGGAGACCGACTCGCGCGGCGCGCGCCACCGGATCCCCCAGCACGCGCCCGCGGCCTGCATCGTCGGCGAGCCCTCGGGCACGGATGGAGTCACCATAGGCTATCGCGGCTGCATCCGGCTCGTCCTCTCGGCGGAGGACGGAGGCGCGCACCGAAGCGGAAGCGAGGGGCCGATCACGGCGACCGTCCGCGCGGCCTCGGACCTCCTGGCGCTTGTCGACGCCGCGGATTCTCCCGGACTTCCGATCATTCGGCGGCCGTCCGGGGCGGTGGTATCGATGTTCGGCGAGGAACGGGGGCGCCGGACGGGGAGGATCGAGCTGGACCTGCGCCTGCCGGAGGGATGCGATCCGCAGGACTGGCTGAACGCCGCCGCCTCGGCGACGGAACGGAGGGGCGTCTCGATCGGGATCCTCGCCGCCATCCCCCCGCACGTCGAGGACAAGGACAACGCCGTAGCGCGGGCGCTGCGCCTGGGCATCCGCAGAAACGGCCTGGCCCCAAGGATTCTTGCCAAGGGGGGGACCGCCGACTTCAACCTGGCCGCCGCCTGGAAATGCCCCATGGCCGCCTACGGCCCCGGGGACGGCAGGCTGGACCACACCGACGGGGAGCACCTCCCGCTCCCCGAGTACGAGGCCTCGATCGCGGTGCTTTCGAGCGCCCTTCCCCTCCTCATGAAAATGTAATGTCATACCCAATCGCGTTCGACGCGGAGGCAATTACCTGCCTCCCCCTGATGAAGCAACCGATAAAGCTCCCAAGCGACCGGCACGGCGTCTGCGGGCTTTCAGCCCGCAGATAAGCGGAGAGCCGGCGAGGAACGAGCTGTGCGAGTCGCTTATAAGCGAGAAAGCAAATCTCTGATTTGCGTTTTCGAGCTTAGGGGCTTCATCAGGGGCTTTACCAGATCTGGCCGCCTGCTTATCGTGCCTTGCGCACCGGCCACTGGACCTCGGTGCGCAGCTCCTCCGGCGGGACCTCGTGAGGGCTGTTCAGGTAGACGTTCCGCGCGCCGTCGGACCCCGACACGGGCTCGTAGCCGTTCTCCTTCATCCAATGCCGCAGCGCGGTGTAGGCGCCCTCCAGCTGGTCGTAGGGTCCCTTGTGCAGGGTGCAGGCCATCGGGCCGCCGGGAACCGTCCGGACCTTCAGCCGGTCCGTGTCCGGGACAGGGTTCGTGAAGGACAGGCAGAATTCGACGTCGATGTTGTTGGGGTCGAACTCCTCCCCGTAATAGATGTCGAAGCACTCCCCGCCGTAGGCGCTGCCGTTCCGTTCCAGGTGGTTCCACAGCTCCGTGAAGATCCGGTGGCTCTCCTCCGATATGTTCTCCATCGTGATGAAGCAGCGGTGCGTCAGCGCCCGGACGGGCGCCACCTCTCGGACGGTGACCTCGTAGGACAAGAAAAACGCCTCCTTTTCCAAAGTGAGTTTTTCCAGGAGCTCCAGGTCCCTGTGTCCCTTCCTCAGGCGTTCCTGGAGCACCCGGCGGTGCCGGTCGAGAAAGGAGGCGATCGCCCCGGGCTCCCTGGCGGTCAGGAATGCCCGGATCTCCTCCAGCGGCACGTCCAGCTCCCTCAGTCGGCGGATGCGTAGCGCCTCCACGAACTGCCCCGCCGAGTAGTGGCGGTAGCCCGTCGCGTCGTCGATCCACACGGGCCTCAGCAGGCCCTTCTCGTCGTAGAACCGCAGCGCCTTCACCGAGAGCATCGTCGCCCTGGAGAACTCTCCGATCGTCAGCAGGTTGCTCATGGCGTCTCTCCTTTCTCGATGGCCTCACTATAAACCCTCCCGCAGGGGGAGGGTCAAGCGGAAGGAGGCGGGGAACTCACTCCTGCGTCTCGAACGTCCCTCTGGCCAGCACCCCCCCGTCCCGCATCATCACGCGCCCCCTGGCCACGACGTGGCGCAGGGCGTCGTTCCCGTCCAGGACCAGGATGTCGGCGTCGCAGCCCTCCTTCAGGCGCCCCTTGCGGGGCAGGCAGAGCTGGTCGGCCACGTGGCTCGTCGCCATGCCGACGGCCTTTTCCGGCCCCACCTCGGGGTCCTCCATCAGCTCGAGCACGCAGGCGAGGACGGAGTCGATGGGGCCGATCCCCATGCCGACGAGCTTGCCGCCCGCGTCGAAGCGGGGCATGCTGCCGTTGCCGTCGGAGCTGAGGGTGATGCGCTCCGCCGCCACGCCGCCGGCCAGCAGGCGCTTCACGGCCCGCCTCGTCGGGAGCCCGAACACGGGCCTTTCCCCGGGGGCCGCGGTGATGTCGAGGTTGCCGCCCCGCAGCCCGTACTCCACGGCCCTCTCCAGCAGCGCCTCGCTGCGCGAGACGTGGGTGGGGGCGAACTGCGCCAGCGGTACGTCCGTCCCCTCGATGGCGGCGAGCAGGGGGTCGAAGGCCGACGGCTCCGAGCCCATGTGGACGCAGACCGTCCCGGCCTTGCCGGCCAGCATCCCGCCGACGCGGGCGTCGGAGACGGCCCGGCGCAGTTCCTCCACCGTGGGGTGCGAGCTTCGGTGGTCCGACAGGGCGATCTTGAGCCCGATCACCTTGTCGATCAGGCAGAGGTCGTCCATCACGCCGCCCGTCAGCGTGGGGGAGGGGACGGCGTAGCTGCCCGTCAGGATCCAGGTGCTCAGCCCCTCCTCCTCCAGTCCGCGCGCCTTCATCAGGAGGTCGCGCAGGCCCCGGCAGGTGCCGTCGGTCCCCGTGAGCCCCACCGCCGAGGTGACCCCGGCCCGGACGAACGAGGAGAGCTGAAGCGGCGGCGTCCGAAATCGGGGCCCGCCCTCGCCGCCCGCGCCGTTGAAATGCACGTGGCGGTCGATCACGCCGGGCAGCACCTTGGCCCCCTGCGCGTCGAGCACCGTGACCTCCGGGCCGAGTCGCTCCATGTGCTGCCTCAGCTCCCCGGCGGCGCCGGCGGGGTGCACGGCGGCGATCCTCTCCCCCACGACCACAAGCGTCCCCAGCCCGAGGGGGGCTGGGGAGAGGATATTCGCGTTTTCGATCAGCAGCATGCTAGGCCTGTTTCTTCAGTTCCGACGGCCAGATGCCGATGCCGGTGAAGCCGTAGAACCACGCGGTCAGAAAGCCGGCGTAGCAGAGCACGGCCCAGGGGGCGTACTCGACGACGGAGACGCCCAGGACGGTGGACATGTAGATGCCCGCGGCCGACCAGGGGATCAGGGGCACCACCACGGTCCCGGAGTCCTCCAGTGTACGGGAGAGGACGCGCCGGGAGATGTTCATCTCGTCGCAGAGGTCCTTGTACATGGTGCCGGGGACGATCTCGCTGAGGTAGGAGTTCCCGGTGCCCAGCCCGGTCAGGATGCCCGTCAGGGAGGCGGACATGACGAAGCGCCCGCGGCTGTTGCCGATGAAACGCGCGCGCAGCGACTCGCACAGGGTACGGAAGGTGCCGGTGTACTCCAGCTGCCCCGCGAAGAGATAGGCGAAGAAGACCACGACGACGGAGCCGGACATGAAGGCCAGCCCTCCGCGGCTCAGCAGCTTGTCGAGGGCCTCGAGCCCCGTCGCGATCTTGGGGCCGGAGGCCATGAACTTGACCGTCGTCGTGAGATCGTAGCCCTGGAGCAGCGCCAGGGGGATGGAGACGACGATCGCCACCCACAGGACGGGCAGGGTCGGATAGCGCTTGTAGGCCAGGGCCAGGACCACGAACGGAGGGATCAGGGACAGCGGGGTCAGGCGGAAGGTCTTGCCGATGGCGCCGACGATGGCGTCGACCTGCGACATGTCGAGTTCGCCCACGCCCTGCGAGCCGATGTAGGCGTAGATCCCCAGGCCGATCAGGAAGGCGGGGACGGTGGTCCAGAGCATGGAGCGGATGTGGTCCACCACCTCCACCTCGGCGACGGCCGCGGCCAGGACCGTCGTGTCGGAGACGGGGCTCAGCTTGTCCCCGAAGTAGGCGCCGGCGACGATGGCGCCCGCCGTCGCGGGCAGGGAGACGCCGAGCCCCTGCGCGATGCCGATGAAGGCGACGCCGAAGGTCGCGGCGGTGCCCCAGGAGGTCCCCGTGAAGCAGGAGGAGAGGCAGCAGATGAGGAACGCCGCGGGCAGGAAGACCTTAGGGCTCAGCAGCTTGAGGCCGGTGTAGATGAGGTAGGGGATGGTCCCCGAGGCCATCCAGACGGCGATCAGCGGCCCCACGGTCAGCAGGATCATGATGGCGCCCGTGGCCCGGGCCACCATGGGCACGACCCCTCCGTCGAAGAGCTCGTTCCAGGAGTAGCCGTAGCGGAAGCAGAACATCGCCGTCGTGAACATCCCGCAGAACATCAGCAGGAGCGCGACGTCGAAGCCGAAGGCGAGGCGTCCCGCGACGATGATGAGCAGGATGGTGCCGAAGATGCCCAGTGCTCCGCTGAGCCCGATTTCCTTTGTCTTTGCGCTTGGGGTTGAAACGTTGGACACGACAAAGCCTCCTTGATGAAATAGGGTGAAATGTGAAACCGTCCTCGTCCCGATCGGGTGGAGAGAAAATGCGGTGCCGGGGGATCCCTCCTTTTCCTTGAAATGAGATGCGAAAATACGGCGATATCACGGTGCGGACGACGACGCAACTATGATATCATTTCGCCGAAAAATTTCTGACGGCCCGTCGTCCTTGGGGAGGCGTTCGGTATGAGGGTGCATGAGGGAAACGTGCGGGGATACGGCGCGGAGCGCGGGGCTTCGGGCCGAATGGGGAGGCGTGTCCTGGCGGCGGGATTCGCTCTGTTTCTGCTGGCCGCACCGGCCTTCTCCACCTCGGAGGACTCCCTGCCGGGCTATCTGGTCGAGAAGTGGGGGCGCCTGACCGGGACGCTCTCGGAGGCCCTCGCCCTGCGGGACAGGCAGGAGACGCTGCCGGCCTCCTCGTGGTTCGGCGCGGACAAGTCCAGCAACGCGAAGAAGATCGACGAGCTGCTGGACCAGGCGCTCGAGATTCTGGTCCAGGGACGGGCCGGGGACCTGCGGCGCCAGGCCCTGGAGCTTCGGACGGACATCCCCGGGCTGCGCCTGGAGGCGGACGGGCTCAGAAATGAGCGCATCTCGGCCCCGGAGACCTCCCGTCTGCCCTGGGTGAGGACCCGGGCGAAGATCGACGAGCGCCTCTCGGAGCTGGAGGAGGAGATCTCGCACAGGGAGAGGGCGCTCTCGGAGGTCAACGCGCAGCTTGCGGAGGCGCTGCGCGCCCTGGGGCTCCAGCTAGACCAGGGACAGATCGACGTCCTGCTGAGCTCGGTGACGGGGGACGATCTTTTGCAGAACGCCGTGGTGTTCGCCAACGTCCGGGCGATGGTCGAGAAGCTGGCGGAGCTCTCCCGGGAGGATCGGGACAATCTGGAGATCAACCGCCGGTACAGCGGGCTGTACCTGGTGCTGAACGACCTGCTGATCCACACGCAGGAGGAGCTGGTGCGCAAGATCGACGAGGACTACAAGCCGCGGCTGGGCGAGATCGCCAAGGAGGCGGAGGCGCTTCGCCGGGACGCGCTGGCCAAGGCCGGTCAGAAGGGCTACACGGAGGCCCAGAGGCGGTCCTTCTCCCTCAATGCGGAGTCCAACGCCATGACCCTGCGGGTCGCCGACCTCTACATGCAGCTTCTGGACTCGCAGCGCAAGGGGGTTCTGGACAACCTGACCGACCTGCGGCGCAACCGGGACCTGGCGGAGAACACCTACCGGACGGTGCGGAGCTCGGGCGACCTGCGGAACCTCATCCGCTCGGGGCTGGAGCTTTTCGACTCCATCCACGCGCTCTCGATGCCGGAGATCCGTCCCTTCGAGAACGAGACGATCCGCCGGGAGTTCGAGGAGATCAACAAGCGGCTGAAGCGCTGAATTTCGGATGACGCGAGGGAGCGGATTGCAGGGGGCGGCGCCTGGCCGCCCCCTTTTGCGCGCCTCCGGCCGTGCTTCACGGATGGGCCGGTCCCGGGGCGATCCCTTCCCGGCCCGCTTCCTCGGTCAGGTCGGCCAGGGAGAAGGGCAGCGCCTTGCGCAGCTCGCCGAGGGCGATCCTCATCTGCAGCCCGATCCGGCCCGCGCTGACGACGATCGTGCCGAGCCGCTCCGCGGACGCGTCGATCACGGTGCGGAAAGTTTTTTTCATCCCCACGGGCGAGCATCCGCCGTGCACGTAGCCCGTCAGGGGCAGGAGCTCCTTCGAGCGCACCATCTCCACGGACTTCTCCCCCACGGCCCTCGCGGCCTTCCGCAGGTCCAGTTCGCCCGTCGCCGGGACGACGAAGACGTAGTGGTCCCGCGTCCTGCCGACCGTGACCAGCGTCTTGAAGATCCTCTCGGGCCCGATCCCCAGCAGGCGCGCCGCCTCGAGGGCGCTCACGGCCTCGGACGCGGGGTAGGAGAGGGCCTCGTATTCGGCCCTTTTGGCGTCCAGGATGCGCATCGCGTTGGTCTTGTCCATGAATCTCTCCCCCTCAATGCAGGGTGAAGCGGTTTTTTCGGTAAGTCAGAAGCCCCTCGTCCCGCATCCGGCCCAGCTCCCGCGAGAGCGCGCTGCGGTCCACGCAGAGGTAGTCCGCCAGGGCCTGGCGGTCGAAGGGAACGTCGAATGCGTTTCGCCCCGCCCGCCGCGCCTGGTCGGAGAGATAGGCCGAGAGCTTCTCCCGGATGGTCCGCCTGGCGAGCGCCTCGATCCGCTGCGTGAGCATGACGTTCTTGTCGGCCAGGATGCGCAGCATGTTCCGGACGAGCTTCCGGAGCGCCGACCGGTCGGGGAGCGCCAGGGCCCCGCGGAAGTCCAGGAACAGGATCCGGCAGGGCTCCTCCGCGACCACGCTCACGGTCAGGCTCTTCTGGGTCGAGCAGGAAAAGGCCTCGCCGAAGAGCTCTCCGGGCTCGAGCCGGGCGAGGATCGTCCGGTTGCCCCAGGCGTCCTCCTTGATGACCGCGACGCCGCCCGAGAGGACGAGCCCGACCCGGAGCACGTCCTCCCCGGCGGTGAAGATGAAGGCCCCCTTGGAGAAATCCCTTTTCCCCGCGCCGAGGCAGTCCAGCAGGGCCGGGAAATCGGCCCCTTCGACCCCCTCGAACAGGGGGTGCCCCGTCAGCAGGGAACGGAGCCCTTCCGTTGCGTCCTCGCCCCGGGCGCCGCCGGACCCGACCGGCCCGAGGGGCGGGCGAAGGGTCAGCGCCACGTCCGCGCCCGGTCCAGCATCCGGTCCCGGTCGAGCGGCCGGACGGCCTCCACGATCCACTCGCGCATCGCCGCGCCCTCCGGCGTGTCCTGGGAGGCGGAGAGGAACTCCAGCTCCACGTCCAGCTCCCGGGCCACGTCGTGGGCCAGGACGGGCCAGACCCTGCCGATGTCGCCGATGATCGGGACGCTGCCCTCGTGGCGGGCGAAGGCGGACATCTCCATGCGGAAGGGGATCCGCGCCACCTTCGTCTTGGGGAGCCCCTTGTCGATGGCCTCCTGGACCGTGGCGTTCAGGTCGACGGCGCGCCTCAGATTCTCGTCCAGGTCGATGCGGATCAGCGTCCTGTCCCTGAGGCTGTAGGTGAACTGCCGCGACCAGGAGGCCCAGATGCCGTGCCCCGTGTAGCACTCGAAGGGGCCGTCGTGGATCTCCTGGGTCAGGGCGACGGCGGACTCGACGATGACCTCGCAGTCGGCGATCATGCGGGCCAGCCTCATGGAGCGCGCCGAGACGGGGATGCTGTCGCCGACGGCCATTCCGATGGCCCCTCCGCCGACCAGCTGCGGGATCGTCACCAGGACCGGCACGCCGCGCGCGTCGGCCGCGCCCAGCATGGTGTGGGGGTCGCAGCCCCAGCCGGCGACGGCCTCGAAGGGGAGCCCGTAGAGCTGGGCCAGGGTCAGGATCTCGCCCGCCAGGCGCTCGCCCCTCAGGCCCATCGGATAGGCCATGTTCCCGGCCGCCTTGACGATCTCGCTGTGGACCGGAAGCCCCCGGCCCCGCTCCAGAAGCGCGTCGTCCAGGGGCATCTCCCGCTTCAGGGCTTCCCACTCCGCGTCCTCCATCCGCGTGAACTCGAACAGGTCGCCCCGCGGCATGGTTTCCATGTCCATGCCCAGAGCCGCGGCGTCCACCCGCCACACCCGGTCGAGCGCCCCTCCCATCTCGTGCGAGACGACGGCGGAGCTCGTGGAGACCGCGTCCACCAGCCCGACGCGGATCAGCTCCGCGATCAGGGTCGTGACGCCCTCGTGGATGTTGGGGCCGCTCCCCGTGACGACCATGACCCTGCCGCCGCGGCGCTTGGCCCGGACGATACGCTCGACCGCCGAGGCCAGGGCATCGCGCGAACGTTCGTCCAGCGACGCACGAAAGGATTCGACCAGGGGCCGGCCGAACAGCGTGCTTGATTTCATGAGGTTCCCTCCAGCAATGTCCCCGCGGGTGCGGGGGAATCAGTTCAGGTAGCTTCTGATGACCTCCCACGTCCTCCCCGCCGCCCCGCCGAGGGTGTCGAAGTAGTCCCGGCAGGCCCCGCGGACGCGCTCCCTCTCGGAGGGGGCCAGGGCCCGCTCCCAGGCGTCGGCGAGCTCGCGGCAGTTGCCGACGCGCTTGGCGGCCCCCATCCGGTCCATGCGGGCCGTGTCCGGGAAGTCGGCCATGTCGGGGCCGTGCGCGGCCGGGATGCCCAGCAGCGCGGGCTCCAGCGGGTTCTGTCCGCCCTTCTGCACGAGGCTGCCGCCGACGAACGCCGCGTCGGCCGCGGAGTAGAGGTCGAAGAGCGGCCCGATCCGGTCGGCGACCGCGACGTCCCAGTCCTCGGGCAGGCGCGAGAGCAGGTCCGCCTGGAGTTCGGGGTAGGGGAGCGCTGCGGCGACCACGAACAGGGCGCGCTCGGGGTGGCGCGGCACGATCACCAGACGGGCACCCGGATGCCGGCTCCGCAGCTCGCGGAAGGCCGCTATCACGATCTCGTCCTCTCCCCGATGGGTGCTGCCGGCCACGAACAGGGGGGCGTCCCCCCGGCGCAGGTGACCCCATCGTGACGGATCGGCCTCCTCCTTTCGGGCCTTCAGGGCGTCCACCTTGCAGTCGCCCGTCACGACGATCCGCTCCGCGGGCACGCCCAGCGCCAGGAAATGCTCCCGGTCCTCGTCGAAGCGCACCAGAAGGCGCTCGAAGCAGGAGAGCACGCCGCGCCAGAAGGGGGCCTGTTTCCGGAGCTTCCCGAAGCTCTTCTCGGAGAGCCTGCCGTTCGCCAGAAAGGCGGGGATTCCCCGCGCCTTCAGCTCCGAGAGCATCTGGGGCCAGCGCTCCGTCTCCATCGCGACGTAGGCCCTGGGGCGGGCGGCGTCGAGCGCCGAGCGGACGTACTTGGGGGTGTCCCAGGGGCTGTAGATCATCCGCGCGGCTTCGCCGATCAGCCGTTCGGCCATCTCGCGGCCCGTCTGAGTGACGGTCGAGAGCAGGCAGGGCAGGGTTGCGCCCCTCCCGTCCCCCTTCATCTCGCGGATCAGGGCGCTGGCGGACTGCACCTCCCCGACCGAGACGGCGTGGACCCAGACGCCCCCCTCGGGAACGCCCTCGAGCCGTCCCATCCGCTCGTCCAGGCCGACGGCGTACTTCTTTCGGAGCCACCGCAGCCCGCCGCCCCCGAAAAAGGCGCTGATGCCCAGACGATAGGCGGCCATCCCGGCCCGCCAGGTCCATGTCTCCCGCTTCGTATCCTGCAAGGCGCACACCTCCATGCAAAAACGGACATTTCTTAGAGAACGATGAGAACGATCGATACGGGGTCGCGGCATCGGGTCGGCCGCGCCCGGAAAATCCAGTATAATGGGGACGCAAGCACCCGCTCCCATTATACTGGAGGTTCCGATGGAGCTTTGCGAAAAGGTCTACGCGCTCGTCGCCCGGATTCCCCGGGGACGTGTGGCCTCCTACGGACAGGTGGCCGCTTGGTGCGGATCGCCCCGTGCCGCCCGGGCGGTGGGGCGGGCTCTGGCCCGTGTTCCTCGGGGGCTGGGGTTGCCGTGCCATCGCGTCGTCCGGTCGGACGGATCGGTGACGGAGGCCTTCGGGCCCGGCGGGCAGAGGCGTCTCCTCGAGCGGGAGGGGATCGTCTTCACGCCCGACGGGCGGGTGGACATGGGGCGCTTCCACTGGGAGGGCGAGGGGCTTGCCCCGCCGCCCGGGCGGGGGACGAAAAAACAACGGGAGGCGATGACGGTCATGAGGACCGTGCTGCACGATGTGGCGGAGCTGGGGCAGAGCATTTGGCTGGATACGATAAGCCGGGACCTGATCCTTTCCGGGGGCCTGCAGGAGTGGATCGGCCAGGGGGTGGCCGGGGTGACGACGAACCCCTCGATCTTCGAGCAGGCCATTGCGAACACGGGGGACTACGACCGTGAGATCGCGGCGATGGCCCGCGAGGGGCGGGATGCGTCCGCGATCTACGAGGCCCTGACGCTGCAGGAGGTCGGAGCGGCGGCCGACATACTGAGGCCGGTCCATGACCGGACCGGGGGACTGGACGGCTACGTGAGCCTGGAGGTCAATCCGCTGCTGGCGGCGGACCGCGACAGCACCGTCTCCGAGGCGCGTCGCCTTTTCGCCGCCCTGGGGCGTCCGAACGTCATGATCAAGATCCCGGCCACGCCCGAGGGGGTCGGCGCGGTCGAGGACTGCATCGCGGCCGGGGTCAACGTCAACGCGACGCTCATCTTCTCGGCGGAGCAGTACGCGTCGGTCGCGGAGGCGTACGTTCGGGGCCTGGAGGCCCGGGCGTTGCAGGGGCTCCCCCCGACGGTGGCCTCCGTCGCCTCGGTCTTCGTCAGCCGCGTGGATACGGCGGTGGACAAGGTGCTGGTGGAGAAGGGCGAGTCGGCGCTTCAGGGAAGGATCGCCGTCGATGGGATCCGGGCGGCCTACCGACGTTTCCGGACCATCTTTTCCGGCCCGCGGTGGGACGCCCTGGCCGCAAAGGGCGCCGGGGTCCAGCGTCCGCTCTGGGCCAGCACGGGGACGAAGAACCCCGCCTACTCGGACGTCCTGTACCTGGAGGCGCTGATCGGGCCGGATACGGTGAACACGGTGCCGCCCAAGACCCTGACCGCGTTTTTGGACCACGGCCGCGCCGCCCTTACGCTGGACGGCGATCCGCAGGAGGAGCGAAACCGTCTGGCTCGGCTCGGGGAACTGGGGATCGACCTCGATGCGATCTGCGCCACGCTGCTGAAGGATGGGCTCTCGGCGTTCGAGGCCGCGTTCCGGTCGCTGCTGGCGGCCATCGGGGAGAAGGCCGGAGCCTGAGGGCCGCTCCGGCGGGGCGGCCCTCCGCGGGCTCACAGCAGTCTTGCGGCCCGGTTGGCGTAGAGCCTGATCCCGCTCTGGGCGATGAAGGGGTCCTGGAGGAGCCGGCTCAGGGCCGACATCGCGTCGTCCAGGCGGGCGTCGTCACAGACGAACTGCACCATCCAGTTCTTTCCGGGAAAGACGGCGTCGTCCCAGCGCGTTCCCTCCCCCTCGTTGTCCCTGGCCAGCACGTCGCGCCAAACGCTGTAGAACGGGACGTCACAATCGTCCAGGGCCTCCATCACCTCGTCTCGGATCGTCTCCCCAAAGACGACCCAGACCATGTTGAAACCGTCGGCGCCTCCCGCAGCGGGGGGCGCCGCGTCGTATCGTTCCGTCATCCTTCCGCCCTCCGATCCCTTCATGGCGTTGGCCTGGCCTCCCTGAAACGCGCTTTTTTCCGGATGCGCTCCTCGAAGATGCTGTACATGACCGGGACGATCAGGAGCGTCACGGCCGTGGACAGCATCAGCCCGCCCATGACGGAGACCGCCAGGGGCCTCCAGAGCTCGGCGCCCTGGGCATTGCTCACCGCCATGGGCAGCATCCCGAAGAACGTCGTGAGCGTGGTCATGAGCACCGGGCGCAGGCGTCGGGCTCCGGCCTGGGAGAGGGCCTCCCTCAGGGGGGCCCCGCGCGCCCGGAGAAGGTTCACGTAGTCCAGCAGCACGATGGCGTTGTTGACCACGATCCCCACCAGCATCACCACGCCCAGCAGCCCCTGAAGCGAGAGGGGAAGCCCCGTCAGCAGATAGGCGAAGACCACGCCCGTCAGGGCGAAGGGGATGCTGAACATGATGACGAAGGGGTCCAGAAACGCCTCGTACTGTCCGGCCATTACCATGTAGACCAGGATCACGCCCAGGACCGCCAGAAGCGCCATCTGCCGGAAGGCGACGGCCTGCTCCTTGATCTCGCCCCCGAAGTCCAGGGTGATCCCCGGCGGGATGTCCAGCTCCCGAACGGCCCGCCGCGCGTCGGCCGTGACCTCGCCCAGGGAGCGCCCGTGGACGTTGGCGTCCACCACCACGTAGCGCTGCTTGTTCTTGCGCTGGATCTCGGGAGGACCGCTCTGGTCCGCGATGCGCGCGACCGTCGAGAGCCGGATCATGCCGCCCGCCGCCGTCGGGACCGTCAGACGGTCGAACACGGCGCGCGCGTTGCGCTGGTCCGCCTGCAGCCGGATGCGTATGGGGTAGTCGTCCTCGCCCTCCCAGTAGCTTTCCCGCGTCCTGTGCCCGTAGAAGAAGGCCCTGAGCGTCGCGGCCACGGCCGAGGTGCTGACCCCGTGCAGCATGGCCTTCTCCCGGTCGATGTCCACCCAGATCTCGGGACGGTTCTGCTTCTGGCTGATCCCGACGTCCACGGCTCCGGGGAGCGCGCTCAGAAGGCTCTTGACCCGATTCGAGACCGCGAGGACCTCCCCGAGGTCGTCGCCGAACACCTCGACGTTCAGGGGTTTCGTGCCCAGAAACATGGCCTTGATGGGGGAGGAGTTCACGACGTTGAGCTTCTCGATGCCCGGCTGGGTGCGGAGCCAGGCCCGGAGGGCCTCCCCGACCTGCGCGGCGCTTCGGGACCGCTTGCTCTTGTCGACCAGCTTCAGCCCCACGTTGCCGATGTTGGTGCCCGCCTGCTGTCCCGCGGCGACGCTCATGCCCTTCTCGTCCACGCCGTCGTAGCCGAAGACGCTCAGGGCCTCGGGGACGTGCTCCGTGATGTGGGCGATCGTCCGGACCACGAGGCGGTCGGTCTCCTCCATGCGGGTCCCCTCGGGCAGGGTGATCTGGATGGAGATCTCGCCCGTGTCAGGGTCGGGGGTCAGCTCGGTGCCCACGTAGCGGAACCCGGCCGCGGTCAGGACGAGCAGGAGCAGAGAGCCGGCGATCAGGAGTCCCCGGTTCGAGAGGCTCCAGTCCAGCAGGTTCTGGTAGCCGGTCTCCAGACGGACGAGCGCGGCGTCCGTCCAGCGATGCAGCCTGAGACGGTCCTCGCCCCTGCGGAAGAACACGCTGCCCATCATCGGGACGAAGGTGAGGCTGACGAAGAGCGAGGCCGCGACGGCGGCGACCATCACGACGGTGAGGGAGGAGAAGAATATGCCCACCAGCCCCCCGATGAAGGCCAGGGGAAGGAGCACCACCACCGTGGTGAGGGTCGAGGCGACGAGCGCGGACTGGACCTCCGTGGCTCCGACGATGCTGGCGACGCCCCTTCGCGTGCCCCGCTCCATGTGATGGACGATCTGGTCCGTCGCGACGATGCAGTTGTCCACGACCATGCCGCTGGCCATGGCCAGGGCGGACAGGGTGAAGATGTTGATGGTGTAGCCGAACTGCCCCATGAAGATGAAGGTGATGACCAGGGAGAAGGGGATGGCACCGCAGACGATGAGCGAGGCGGGAAGCCGCTTCAGGAAGATCCAGGTGACCGCGAAGACCAGGAGGATCCCCAGCCCGAGCGAGCGCGACAGGTTGCCGATGGAGTTCAGGATGAACTCGGAGGTGTGCAGGCCGATGCTGTAGTCCACGTCCGCGGGGAAGTCGTGCGCCTTCATCTCGGCCAGTTTTGCGATGACGGCCCGGGTCACCTCGACGGTGTTGGCGTCGCTGTTCTTGAGGATCGGCAGGATGACGGCCCCCCGGTCGTAGTGATAACCCTGGAGGTCGACGTCCTTGTAGGTGTCCCGCACCTCCGCGACGTCCCGAAGGTGCACGGCGTTCCCTCCGGAGGCCCCGACGACCGTGCCCGCGAGGTCCTCGAGGGAGTGGAAGCGCCCGGGGACGCGGACGTAGTACTCGGTCTTGCCCTGTTTCAGCGATCCGGCGGGGATGTTGAGGTTCTCCCCCTCGATCGTGCGCACGATGGACGCCGCCGGGATCCGAAAGGCCTCGAGCCGGTCCAGGTCCATCTGCACCTGAATCTCACGCTGGCGGCCGCCGTAGACCAGCACCTGACCCACCCCCGGCACGCGGGAGAGCGTCTCCTTCACCGTCCTCTCCGCGAAGTGGTGGAGACCGTCGAAGGAGCGCTCGGCGGTCAGGGACACGATGAGGATCGGGATGGTGCCGGAGGTGATCCGGAGGAGAAACGGCTCCTCGGCGTCCTCGGGCAGATCGCGCCGGGCGATGTTGATGGCGTCCCGGACGTCGCCCATCCGGGCATCCAGGTTCTCCCCCCACTTGAACTTGACGTTGACGACGGAGATGTTGTCGAGCGACTTGGAGAAGATGCTGTCCACGCCCTCGAGCAGCGACACCCTGTTCTCGACGGCCTTCGTGACCCGCTGTTCGACGTCGCTGGCCGAGGCCCCGGGCCAGGTCACCAGCACGTTGACGACAGGAGGCTCGATCTCCGGAAGGAGGTCCAGCTTGAGGTTCACGAAGACGATCCCCCCCACCAGGATGACGGCGAGGAAGACCATGAGCGTCGAGACGCGGCGCCGAACGGATAGTTCCGGAAGGTTCACGGCCGCGTCACCTCGATGGCGATCCCGTCCCTCAGCTTCGAGGAGCGGACGGCGACGATGCGGTCCCCGGAGGCCAGGCCGGAGCGCACCTCGACGATGTTGTCCTGTTCCGATCCGGTCTCGATCTTGCGCAATACGGCCTTGTCGCCGCCGGCATCCTCGGAGACCACGTAGCAGATCCGCTCGCCCGTCCCCGGCAGGAGGGCGACGCTCTCCAGGGGCAGTCCCCAGGCCTCGCGCTCCCCGACGGCGATGGTCACTCGGGCGAACATGCCGGGCTTGAGAAGCCCCTCGGAGTCGAGCAGAACGTCCACCTTGCCCGTCCGGGTCACCGGGTCCAGGGAGGGGTGCACCTGCGAGACGGTGGCCTCGAACTCCCGGTGCGGCAGGGCGTCCGCGCGGACGCGGACCTTCTGCCCCGCCTTGACGGAGGCGTAAAGGCGCTCGGGAACGCTGCCCGTCACCTTGACGCGGGCCTGCCGGGAGATGACGAACGCCGGCGCGGCCCCGGTGGTGTCGCCGGGGTCGATGCTGCGTTTCAGGAGGATGCCCGATATCGGGGCCGTCACCGTGCTGTAGCCCAGCAGAATGCGGGCGCTCGCCAAAGCGGCCCGGGCCTCCTGCTCCTGGCGGGACGCACCCTGAAATTCGGCCTCGACATGGTCGAACTGCTGGCGGCTCACGGCCTTCTGCTTGAAGAGCCTGGTCATGCGGCTGTAATCCGCCCGGGCCGTAGCCGCGTAGCTGGCGGCCCTGCCCACCGCCGCCTCGGCCTGCAGAACCTGTTGGCGCAGAAGGCTGTCGTCGAGGACGGCCAGCTTCTGCCCCTCGCGGACCTGCGCCCCCTCCTCGACGAGCACCTTCAGAACCGTTTTTCCCTGAGCCTTGGCGACGACGGCCGCCTTTTCCTCGGGCTCGATGTTGGCGGAGAAGGAGACGGTCTCCTCGAAGACGGCGCGCCTCGGAGCGATCGCCTCGATCCTCAGGATGTCGGGGGGCGCGGCGGCCTGCGACAGCGCTTGGGTCTCGTGCCTCCGGTAGAGGATCAGCCCCGTGAAGATGGCGATGAAAAGAACACCCCAAAGGAGCTTTTTCATGGCATGACCTCGCTTTCCCTTGTACTGGGGCTTCGGATTCGAAGTCTTTCTCGGCTTTTTTGAGGGGCGGAGGTGTATTTTTGCGTACTTGGCCTCGATCGGCCTCGAACTTTGACGGATGTTACGCTATTATAGAACAAACAAAAATGGAGAGCGACCCTCTCCGCCCTTTTGGAGGAATACGCATGATCGTGGCGAACGTATCGGTATTGGAGGAACTGCGCACCCTCAAGCGGGAGCTGCAGGACAGTCTTTGACCTGCCCGCGCTGAGGGAACGGGCGAAGGAGCTGGAGGCGGCGACGTCGGCCCCGGACTTCTGGTCGCGGGAGGGGAATCAGGAGCTCCTGAAGGAGCTCTCGGGGATCAACGGTCGCATCGCGGAATGGGAGGGGGTCTCCTCCGAGCTGGAGGATCTGGAGGTCCTCGAGGAGATGCTGCGGGAGGACGACGACGCCGAGCTGCAGGGGGAGTTCGAGCGGCGCGCGGAGGAGCTGCGCCGGACGCTGGAACATCACAAGCTGTTGATCCTCCTGGATGAGGAGTACGACACCTCCAACGCGATCCTGACCGTGCACGCCGGCTCCGGAGGGCTGGACTCCCAGGACTGGGCGGAGATGCTGCTCCGGATGTACCTGCGCTACGCGGAGCGCGAGGGCTTGAAGACGACGGTCCTGGAGGCCGCCTCCGACGAGGAGGCGGGGATCAAGAGCGCCACCGTGATGGTGGAGGGCGACCACGCCTACGGCTTCCTGAAGGGCGAGAAGGGCGTGCACCGTCTGGTGCGCATCTCGCCGTTCGACTCCGCGCATCGGCGCCACACCAGCTTCGCCTCGGTGGGGGTGTCGCCGGAGTTCCCGGACGACGTGGACGTGGAGGTGCGCGCCGAGGACCTTCGGGTGGACACCTTCCGGGCCAGCGGAGCGGGCGGACAGTACGTGAACCGGACGGACTCCGCCGTGCGCATCACCCACATTCCGACGGGGATCGTGGTGAGCTGTCAGAACGAGCGGTCGCAGCACATGAACCGCCAGGTGGCGATGCACGTGCTGAAGAGCAAGCTCTACGAGCTCGCGTTGCAGGAGCGGCAAAACGAGCTGGCCTCGGTGGTCGGGGACAAGAAGGAGAGCACGTGGGGCAGCCAGATCCGCTCCTACGTGCTGCATCCCTATACCCTGGCCAAGGACCACCGCACCGGGAGCGAGAAGGGCAACGTTCAGGCCGTGCTCGACGGGGACCTGGGCGATTTCATCATGGGATACCTGCGCTGGCACGCGCGGGGCGAGAGGGAGGCCTAGCGCCGCGGAGGGGAGGACGAGGGCGCTGCGGCGAAGGCTCCGAATCCGCGTTCGGTCCGGCCCCGTCGTGAAAAATTCAGGGAAGCTCCATCGCCTTCCGCCGAGGGGACGTCCGGCTTTTTGTGCGGTCCCCGCGGCCCTTCCCGCGAGCTTTCCCAGTCTGGAGTGGTTTGGATTCATGATTGTATCACTGCGGCGAGCCGCCGTTATCCTGTTCCTCCTTTTTGCCTGTTCGGCGCCCGCCTCGGCGGCGCCCGTCCCCTTCGTCCCCGATCGGCCGACGATCTCCGTGGGGGCCGTGAGGCCCGGCATGGGGGGGTATTTGCTCACGGTCCTGAGGGGGACGAAGCCCGTACGCCTGCCCCTGACGGTCGTCGACGTCGTGCCCCAGAAGGGCGAGGTGCACAGCGCCATTCTGGTGCGGCTCCTGTCGTCCCCGAACAACCGTTCCGGCGGCGTGGCGCAGGGCATGAGCGGTTCGCCGGTCTACATCGGGGGCCGGCTGGCCGGTGCCGTGGGGAGCGGGTGGGAGTTCAGCGACCACAACCTGGCGATGGTCACGCCCATCGAGGATATGTGCGCGGTCTTCTCCCGGCCCGAGAGGCTCGCGCGTCCGAGGGGGCTCTCGGGCCGGGGCACGAACGCCCCGGCGGCGCCGCTCTCGGTCGCGGGGCTGGGAGGAGGCGGGGCCGATCGCCTTTCCCGGTCCTTGGGCGTTTCCGTCTCCCCCACGCCCGTCGGCTCGTCCGAGGAGTTGAGGGTCGTGCCCGGCAGGCTCTCGCCCGGGGAGGCCGTCGCGGCCCTGCTGGTCTGGGGGGACGTCGAGGTCGGCGCGACGGGAACCGTCACGGCCACGTCCCGGGACGGCCGTTTTCTGGCCTTCGGACACCCCTTCCTGGGGCGGGGGGCCGTCAACTTTCCCGTGGCTCGGGCCCGCATCCACGAGACGGTCTACAGCCAGGCCTTCCCCTTCAAGCTGGGGAGCCCCGTCTCGCTGGTGGGGACCGTCACGCAGGATCGGGCGGCGGGCATCGGGGGGCGGACGGATTTCTTCACCCCCTCGGTCTCGGCGACCCTGGCCTTTACGGACCTCGATCAGGGGGGGGAGCGCACGGTCCGCAACGTCCGGGTCGTCCCGGACCCCTTTCTGGGAAGCCGCCTGCTGGAGGGGGTCTTCACCGGGCTCCTGGACGAGGTGTGGCGGCGTAAGGGGCAGGGGACCATGACCGTGAACCTCAGGATCGACGGCCGTGGCGTGGAGAATGGGTGGACCCGTACGAACGTCTTTTTTTCGGAGACCGACGTCTCGTCGGCGGCGCTCCGCGAGGCCGCGAGGATCTGGGAGCTCTTTCTGCTGCAGCCCTTTGCGGACGGCATGCCCGTCGGGTTCCGCCTGGAGGTCGAGGCTACGGAGGAGCCCCGGGTCCTGTTCATCGAGGATGTGGCCGTCTCCTCCGACGCGCGGCCCGGCGATTCCCTGGAGGTGGGGGTGACGCTGCGGCCCTGGCGCAGGCGCCCGGTCCGGAAGGAGTTCAGGCTGACCGTGCCGAAGGAGGCCACCGGGACCTGCGAGCTGCTGGTCCGCGGCGGGGGCATTCAGCCCCTGCCCCAGCTGGCGCTGGATGGGGGCTGGAAGTCCATCGACGGCTTGAAGCGCCTGTTGACGGAGGTCGGGGCGATGGACGCCAACAACGAGCTGGTCGTGGAGCTGCTCTGCGATCCCGACACGATCAAGGCCGCCAAGGAGGGCGTCCGGAGCGACGACCGCCGCGACTCCCCCGAGCTGCTGCCCGAGGAGCGGGAGTTCCTCAGCGAGACGAAGGCGCGCAGGATCGGGGAGGGGACGCTCAGGATCTCGCGCTCGGACTACGTCGTCGACGGGCTGATGAAGCGCCTGATCACGGTGAAGGAGGAGGAGGAGTGACCGGGGGCGGCCTCTTCGTCACGGTGGAGGGCGTCGATGGCTGCGGCAAGAGCACTCAGACCGCCCGAATGGCCCGATGGCTGGAGGGCTGGTCGGGCCGCGGGGTGTTGCGGACCTTCGAGCCGGGGGGGTGGGCCGGCGGCGGCCTGCTGCGCTCCCTGATCCTGGGCGGCGACGTTCCGGACGACCGCACGGAGCTGCTGCTCTTCCTGGCCGACCGCAGCGGGCATCTGGCGTCGGTCGTCGTGCCCGCGCTTTCGGCGGGAGAGATCGTCCTGTGCGAGCGCTATTCGGACTCCACCCTGGCCTATCAGGTCTGGGGACGCGGGCTCCCGGAGGCTTTCGCCGGCCCTCTGATCGAGGTCTGCGGCTTCGTCCGGCCCGACCTGACGGTTCTGCTGGACGTCGACGTCGGGACGGCGGAGCGCCGTCTGCGGGGACGGGGCGCGGCCGATCGCATCGAGTCCGCGGGCGCGGGCTTTATGGCGCGCGTCGCCGAGGGGTACCGGGAGCTGGCCCGGCGGAGCCCGGAGCGGTTCGTCGTCGTGGACGCCTCCGGCTCGGAGGACGAGGTCGCGGCACTCGTCGAGGCGGCCGTCCGCGGCCGTCTGGAGGGGGCTTTCGATTGAGGGTCAAGAGGAGCGGGGAGGGCGCGAAGGGCAGGGTGGAGTACGGCGGCGGGGGCGGAGGACGCTCCGCCTCGGCGCCGGGCTCCGTCGCCGCCCCGGCCCCCTTCGGCCTGGCGATGGAGGAGTCGGAGATTCGGGTGCTCCTCGACCGCCTCGACGCCGTGTCGGCCCGCCTCTCGGTCTTTCCGGCGGAGCGCCTGATTGCGGAGTATCGCTCGATTCTGACGGATCTGCTCCGTCGGGCCATGAAGGGCTTCAGCCTCAGGCGCGACCTCCGCTGGCGCAAGACCGACCGCAAGATGTTCGTCACGATCGAGCGGGCCGAGGCCGCCATGGAGGAGCTCGAGGACGCCTTCCGCAGGGAGGGCGACCGCAGCCGGGCCATAGCCCTGCTGGAGGAGATCAAAGGATGCCTGATATCCCTGCTTCTGTGAGCGTGCTCTCCTTTGAGGACCTGCCCGCCTGGCGCGGACTGCTGTCGGAGTTCGAGAGGGGGGACGTCCCGCACTGCCGGGCGCTTTCCGCACCGTTGGCCTGGCACGAGGCTTTGCTGCGCGCCCTGGCGCCCCTCTATCTCGCCTCCGGCGGCCCGGTCGGGGACGGGCATCCGGACCTGTTCGTCGTCGGGGAGGTCGGAAAGGCGCCCAACATCGAGGCCTGTCGGGCCCTGATTCAGGACCTGGCCCTGAAGCCGGTCCGATCCGTCCGCCGTCTGGGGGTCGTGATGGCGGCCGATCGGCTGCTTCTTCCCGCCGCGAACAGCCTGCTGAAGCTGGCGGAGGAGCCTCCGTCCCACGCCTGCATCCTCTTTTTGCTGGAGGGAACCGTTCTGTTGCCCACGCTTCGCAGCCGTGCGCGCCTCTCGGTTCTGGCCGGACCGCTGGAGGTGGAGGGGGCGCCGCCGCCTGGGGACGACGCGGATTGGCTTCGATGGGTCGGGGAGGCCGGGGATTTCGGGGCGATCGCAGGCGATTTGGCGGCGTGGCGGGTCCATGCGCTCCGTTCGGGGGACGTCGAGCTTGCCGCGCGCTTCGAGCGGCTCAGGCTGATCGCGGAGTCGGGAAAACTCTCGGTCCCCGTGTTTTGCGATCTTTTGACTTTGGCACTCAGGGAGGAGCTTCCTTTTGAGCATTTATTTGGCGACTTTCGGTAAGCTGCGCTATCTTGGCCTGGCCGAGATTCCCGATCCGGCCGCTGCGGAGACCCGATGGATCCTCATCAGGACGGTTCGGGGCCTGGAGATGGGGCTGCTGGGAGGCCCGCTGTCCCAGGAACAGGAGGCGAAGTATCGTGCGTCCTGCCTGGAGGACGTCGGGGGAGGGGACCAGACGCGCGGTCCGGAGCCCATGCTCCAGGAGGTCGAGTACGTGCAGAATGCGGACGCCGAGCAGGTCGAAGCGTACTATCAGTGCCGAAACGACGAGAACGAGGTCCTGGTCCGGGCCCGGGAGATCCTGGTCTCGCAGGGCATCCAGATGAAGCTGGTGGACGTCGAGTTCCTCATGGACCGCAAGAAGCTCTTCTTCTACTTCACCTCGGAGCAGCGGGTCGATTTCCGGGCCTACGTCCGGGATCTCGCCAAGGAGTTCAGGACCCGCATCGAGATGCGTCAGATCGGGGTGAGGGACGAGGCGCGCGTGGTGCGCGGCGTCGCCCCCTGCGGAAGGCCCTGTTGCTGCAGCTACTGGCTTCACCGGTTCACGCCCATCTGCATCCGCATGGTCAAGGAGCAGAACCTGGCCCTGAACCCCACGAAGATATCGGGCATCTGCGGCCGTCTGATGTGCTGCATGGCCTACGAGCATCCGCTCTACAACAAGCTGTGGAAGTCCCTTCCCAGTCCCGGGTCCAAGGTCAGGACGGAGAACGGAAACTACGTCCTGGAGAGCGTGGACCTCTCTGCGGAGTGCGTTCGGGTCCGCTTCCCCAGCGGCCGCGTCGTGCCGGTCTCCGTCGCGGAGTTTCAGGACTTCAAGGATGCCGTCCTCCAGGGCAAGGATTGGGGGGACGAGGGCGCCGGCGCGCCGGCGCCGCGTTTCCCGTCGGGGCCGCGCAGAACGGCACCGAAAAGGGACCCCGGGCCGGGAAAGGGCGACGCCCGCCCTTCGCTGCCCCATCGTCTCAAGCCCGAGAAGATCTCCCTGGACGAGCACCTGGCGGGACGGGAACGGCTGCAGTCCGACGCGGCCCCGGGGCTCGACGGAGGCGCGGCCGAGGAGAGGAATGGGGCGCCGCGGAAGCGGCGCCGCCGAAAGAGCGGAGCGGCCGCGAGGGAGGGCGCGCGGCCGGAGGGAGCCTCCGTGCCGGCGCCGCATCCCGAGGGCGGCGGCACGGAGAGGGCGAACAGGCCCCAGAGGCCTCCTCGTGCCCAGGCACCCCGACAGGGGGGGACCGAGGCCGGAGCGGTCTCCGCTCCGGGCGGAGGAGAGGCCCCTCGGGAGGGGCGCCGCTCGAGGCCGCGCCGTAGGCCGGACGGGCGTGACCGGCGCTCTCAGGACCGCCCGGAGGGCGGCGGGGACAATGGGAAAGGGGAGGCATGATGGCGTTTTTCTCTCGGCTGAAGGATAGCCTCAAGGGGGTCAAGGATCGGTGGAGCGGCGGGATCGCGTCGCTCTTCTCCGGAAAGGCCTTCGACGACGGGTTCTGGGAGGAGCTCGAGGATCGCCTGATCTCGGGCGACGTGGGCGCGGAGCTCTCGGAGGAGCTGGTCGGGACCCTGAAGCGGGAGGCGCGGCAGCGGGGGATCTCCAGCCCCGAGGCCCTGAAGGAGGTCTTCGTGTCCCTGATCTCCGAGGAGCTGCTCTCGGTCCCCGGAACGGGCCTTCCGTTCGAGCCCGACGAGGGCGACACTCCCCTCGTCCTGCTGATGATCGGCGTCAACGGCAGCGGAAAGACGACCTCGGCGGGCAAGCTGGCCACGCAGTTTCTGAAGCGCGGGAAGCGCGTCGTGATGGCGGCGGCGGACACCTTCCGGGCCGCGGCCATCGAGCAGCTCCAGGTGTGGGGCGAGCGGGCCGGGGTGCGGGTCGTCGCCCAGAGCCAGGGCAGCGACCCGGCGGCCGTGGCCTTCGACGCCTGGCAGGCCGCCCGCGCCTCCGGGGCCGACGTCCTGATCGTGGATACGGCGGGGCGTCTGCACGCCAAGCACAACCTCATGGAGGAGCTGCGGAAGGTCCATCGCGTGCTCGAACGGGAGGCGGGAGAGGCTCGGCTGCGGACGGTCCTCGTCCTGGACTCCGTCCTGGGGCAGAACTCCGTGGCTCAGGCCGAGACCTTCAACTCCATCCTGCCGCTGTCCGCGGTGATCCTGACCAAATACGACAACACCGCCAAGGGCGGGGTGGTCCTCTCCGTCGCGCGCAAGCTCAAGGTCCCGGTGCGCTACATCGGGTTGGGCGAGGGGGCGGACGACCTCAGCCCGTTCGATCCCGTGGAGTTCGCCGCCGCATTGATGGAAAGCGAGCCCCCTCGATGAACGGTTCCCCGGAGGAGCTTCTGCTCGCCCTGTCGCCGGGGTCGACGCTGCTCGTCCTGCTGCGCACCCTTTACAGTCTGCGCCTGGACTTCGGGGTCCTGTGGCCCGACGGATCCGAGCACGCTTTCGTGTTCCGCAAGGACCAGCTCGTGGCCCTGATCGGGCGCGGACGCTCCGAGGCGCTCGTCCGGGACCTGCCCGACCTCGCCCGGGAGGGGCTGATCCGCCTTGTGGAGCCCGAGGAGGCGGAGGCCGAGGGCGTTCAGGCCCTCCTTGTCGAGCGTCGGGGGGGCCGCGTCCTTCCTCTGTCGGAGGCGGTTGCGCCCTGGGAGCCGCAGTTTCCCGAGTGGTGGGAGGCCCCTCTGCCCTTTGCGATGAACGCGCGGGGCCGGATGCGGATCAACCGGACCGCGTCGCTGATGTTCGGCTCCGACCTGGGGCGTCTGAGCGTCGCGGAGCTGCCCGAGAAGGATGAGTTCATCGTGGAGCTCGAGGGCCGGGAGACTCCGTGTTTTCTGGCCTTTCGCCGTCTCGAGTCGGACATCTTCATCATCGAGGACTGCACCGGCGAGCTGCTGGAGGCCCAGGACATCTCGTGGTGGGCGGCGGTGGGCCGCGCCTGGACGGCCTCCATCGAGGCCGAGGGCCGGGCGTGGCGCCGTGAGGAGACGGCTCCGCCCGAGGGGTTCCCCGGCCGGGCCTGGCCCTGCGAGTGGGAGGGACGCGTTCTGGGCTGGCTCTGTGTGGAGGAGCCGGGACCCCAGGAGGCCCCGGACGGGGGAAGGCAGGACGGGGAATCCCAGGCGGAGCGGGCCCCGGCCCCAAGGAAAAAGCCCCGGGCCCGCCGTTCCGCGCCGAAGCGGGAGGACGAGGTGCTGAAGGCCATCGGGCCGCAGACGATGGCGCTTCTGGCCGCGGGGCAGGTGCCGGAGGAGGATCCGAGCCGGGAGGGGCGGACCGCCGAGGAGGAGGCGCAGGTGCGCCGTTCCGGCGCCAAGGGGCGGGGACGGAGGCCGTGAGCGGGCCCCTCGTGAAGCGCGTCGCCGGGGTGCTCTACCCCGACTCCGAGGAGGAGCGCTTCGCCTGGGTGGTCGAGGAGGCCTCCCGGCTCTGGGGCGCCCCGGACCTCGTGGGGGACGCCGTGCCCTTCGACCTGACGGATTACTATCGGGACATCGCGCCGCGCCTTCTGCGGCGTTTCGTCTGTTTCGCGGGGTTGGTCGACGCCGGAGGGCTCCCGGACTGGAAGCTCGCGTCGTGCGCGCTGGAGGCCCGGAGCCGGGCCCCCCGTGCGGTCAACGTCGATCCGGGCTATGTGGACGGCGCCCGTCTCGTGCTGGCCTCGACGAAGGACCACGCGCACCGAGTATGGCTCCGGGACGGCGTCTACGCCGAGGTGACGCTGCGCTTTCGGTTCGGCCGCTGGCAGAGCTTCGATTACACCTTTCCGGACTTCCGGGAGGGGCGCTACGACGGGTTCCTGTCGGAGGCGCGCCGGCTCTGGCTTGTGGAGACGGGCCGGGGCAAGCGCCGCAGGACTCGCGGGGGCCGCCCTCCACAAAGGAGTGATGTGGGATGATCGATCGCTACACGACGAAGGAGTTTGCCCGGCTATGGAGCGACGAAAACCGTCTCTCCGTGATGCTGGAGGTGGAGCTGGCCGTGTGTCGGGCATGGTGCGAGATGGGCCGGATCCCCGAGGACGCCCTGAGGGAGATCCTGGCGGGGGCGCGTTTCTCCGTGGAGCGGGTCCGCGAGATCGAGGGCGAGGTGCAGCACGACGTCGTCGCCTTCGTCAGCGCCGTGGCGGAGAACGTGGGCAGGAGCGGCCGCTATCTGCACCTGGGGCTCACGAGCAGCGATGTGCTGGATACGGCGAGCTCCATCATGCTGCGCGACTCCCTGGACCTGATCGCCGCGGAGGTCGGGGAGCTGGATGCCGCGGTGCTGGATTTGGCGCGGCGCTACAGGCGCCTGCCCTGTGTGGGGCGCACGCATGGGGTCCACGCCGAGCCGACGACCCTGGGGCTGAAGTTCCTGAACTGGCACGCGGAGCTGAAGCGCGACCTGGAGCGCCTGGCCCTGGCGCGGGAGCATATCGCCTGCGGCAAGATCTCCGGCGCGGTGGGGACCTACGCCCTCTGCCCTCCGGAGCTCGAGGCGCGGGTCTGCGAGCTCCTGGGCCTGACCCCCGCGGCGGTCTCCAGCCAGATCCTCCAGCGCGACCGACATGCCGAGGTGCTGAATGCGCTGGCCCTCTTGGGCTGTGCGATGGAGCGGATGGCGACCGAGGTCCGGCACCTTCAGCGAACGGAGGTCCGGGAGGCCTGCGAGCCGTTCGGCAAGGGGCAGAAGGGCTCGAGCGCGATGCCCCACAAGCGGAACCCCATCAAGTGCGAGCGCGTCTGCGGCATGGCCCGCCTCCTGCGCGGCTATGCCCTGACCGGGATGGAGAACGTGGCGCTCTGGCACGAGCGGGACATCAGCCACTCCTCGACGGAGCGCGTCCTGTGGCCGGACGCCTTCAACGCCGCCGGCTTCATGCTGCGCGAGATGACGGGCGTGCTGAGGGGGCTGGTGGTGGACGAGGCGCGCGTCAGCGGCAACATCGACCTGACGGGAGGGCTGGTCTACAGCCAGAGGGTGCTGACCTTCCTGCTCGACGAGCTCGGCCTCTCCCGCGAGGCGGCTTATGCGGTCGTCCAGGAGAACGCGATGCGCACGATCCGGGGCGACGGACGCTTTCTGGATCTGCTGCTGCGGGACGGGCGGATCCAGGGGCTGGTGGAGCCGGATCGTCTGGAGGCCCTGTTCGAGAACGGGTTCTACCTTCGGCACGTCGATGCCGTCTTCGACCGTTTCGCGGACGACTGACGAGGCGTGGGCCTTGAACCTGCATGCGGCGAGGGATCGGGCCGCCCGTTTCTGTCTCTACCTGGTGGCGGAGCGGGGCCGGAGCCACAAGACGGCGGAGAGCTACGCCTCGGACCTCCGCCAGTGGATGGCCTTCTGCGAGGCGACGGGTCGCTCCCCCTACCCGCCCTCTCCGGCCGACGTCGCCGATTTCCGGCTCGCGCTCGAGTCCGACGGCAAGGCCCGTGCGACGCAGCACCGCGCGGTCGCGGCCCTGCGTTCCTGGATTCGGTTCGTCGAGATGGAGGAGGGAGAGGGGGAGGAGGAGCTGGACCTGCCCGAGCTTCCCCGGAGGACGCGGAAGGAGCCGCGCGTGCTCAACGAGGCGGAGATCAAGCGTCTCCTGGACGCCTGCCGCGGTCCGCGGCCCCTGGACCTGCGGGACCGCGCGATCGTCGAGGTGGGGTACGGATGCGGTCTGAGGGCCAGCGAGCTCTGCGGCCTCGAGGTCCTGGACCTGGATTTCGAGGCGCGCCTGCTGCGGACCCGGGGCAAGGGCAACAAGGTGCGGGTCGTGCCCTTCCTGGGGGAGGCGGCGCGCAGCGTCCGCCTCTACCTGGATTCCGCGCGGCCGGACCTGAACCGCAGGGGGGATGCGCACGTGTTCCTCTCCCGGCTGGGGCGCCCTCTGCGCCGCGAGGACCTCTGGCGCATCCTGAGGCGGCGGGGAACCGTCGCGGGCATCGCGCGGTCGCGCCTGTATCCGCACATCCTGCGCCACAGCTTCGCGACGCACCTCCTGGCGAGGGGGATGGACATGCGGACGCTCCAGGAGATGCTCGGTCACTCGTCGATCATGACGACGCAGGTCTACGCCCACTTCGACCGCGAGATGCGGACGGAGTACGACCGTTTTCACCCCCGAGCCTGAGTCGGCGGACCGAACCCCGGAAGCGCTTGGAACGAAGAAGGAGGAGTTTTCGATGTTGGATGCACTCAGCGATTACGAGCGCGCCGTGAAGGCGCTCGATTCCATCCGCCGCGTGGCCGGAACCTTCGAGCCCGCCACGGCCGTCGTCCTGGGGTCCGGTCTGGGCTCCGTGGCGGACGAGGTGGAGTCCGCCCGAATCCTTAACACCGCGGAGATCCCGGGCTGGCCGCTCTCGACGGCGCCCGGGCACGCCGGGCGCATCGTGATGGGGACGCTCGAGGGCCGGCCGGTGATCCTGCTCCAGGGCCGGGTCCACTTCTACGAGGGCTATTCCATGCGGGAGGTCACCTTCCCGGTGCGGGTGCTGGGGATGATGGGCGTGCGGCAGTACGTGGCCACGAACGCCTCGGGCGGGGTCGACCCCGATCTCGCCCCGGGGGATATCGTGGCGGTGCGGGACCACATCAATCTCATGGGGGCCAACCCTCTGACGGGCGCGTCGGAGCCGCGGTGGAACGTGCGCTTTCCCGACATGACCCACGCCTACAGTCCCCGGCTGCTGGAGGTCCTGGACCGGGCCGCCGCCGGGGTGGGGATCGCCCTGAAGCGGGGCGTCTACGCGGCGTTCATGGGGCCCTCCTACGAGACCCCGGCCGAGGTCCGGATGGCTCGCATCCTGGGGGCGGACCTCGTGGGGATGTCCACGGTCCCCGAGGTCATCGTCGCGAACGCCATGGGGATGGAGACCGCCGTGCTCTCCTGCGTGGCCAACAGGGCCGCGGGGATGGGGGACGAGCATCTGACGGAGGAGGACGTCCTCCGGGTGATGGCCGATTCGTCGCACGCCCTGGGGGGCCTGCTCCGGGCGCTGATGCGCGCCCTCGCCTCCGATGGCCGCTAGGCCGCCTGGGGAGGCGAGCGGAAAAAGCGCCGCTCGGGTCCTTGCGGGGGGCCTTGCGGCCCTTGCCCTGCTGCTCCTCTGTCCCGCCTCCTGGGGCGGCACGTTCGTGACCTTTCCGGAGAGCTGGGACGTCGGGCAGGCCTTCGCCGTCTCCCTGACCTCGTCCGCGGAGTACGAGGACCCATGCGTGACCTGGCTGGGACGGAGGGTCTCGCTGGACGTCGAGCCGGGCGGGGAGGGCCGCATTTCCTACGGCCTGCTCGGCTCCTACGTCCGGGACGTCAAGCCGGGCGACCACCCGCTGGTCTTCGAGTTCGTCCAGCGGGGACAGCATATCCGGGTCACGGGGACCGTGCGGCTCCTGCCCCGGAAGTACCCCGAGGAGCACCTCAAGGTCAGCCCGAAGATGGTCTTCCCGGCCAAGGTGGACCAGGCGCGGATCAAGAGGGAGGCGGCCCTCGCCGCCGCCGCCAAGAGGACGATGACGGTCGAGCGGCTCTGGGCCAGCCCCCTGCAGAAGCCGGTCCGGAGCATCGTCACCAGCAGCTACGGGTTCCGGCGCGTCTACAACGGGACGCCGCGGAGCCCCCATGCCGGGACGGACTTCCGGGCCGCGGTGGGGACTCCGGTCGCCGCACCGCTCGCCGGCACCGTGATCCTGACGGGGGACCACTATTACGCCGGCAAGAGCGTTTACGTGGACTCGGGAAACGGCGTGCTCAGCCTGTTCTTTCATCTGAGCGAGATCGGGGTGAAGAAGGGCGACCGCGTCGTGAAGGGGCAGATCGTCGGCAGGAGCGGCGCCACGGGCCGGATCACCGGTCCCCATCTGCACTACGGGCTCTGCCTGGCGGGCCAGTACGTCGATCCGTACCCACTGTTCGAGGACAGCGTCACCGGGATGCTGAAGCGCATGGAGCGCGAGGAGATCGTGACGGAGTGACGCCGGCGTAGGAACCCATCCTCATTTTTGGGGGGGGCGGCCGCCTCGCGCGTTTCATCATAATTCGCGCTGACCGAAGGGATCGGGGTCTTTCGGCGCTCAATGGGGCACGACAGGATTTCGGCAGCGCGCAACTCGAAAATCAAGGGGGCGGCACATTGCCGCCCCCGTTCTTGTTGCGTTGTGGCGAAGGCATCACTCCTCGATCGCCAGCTCCGTGGAGTTGCGGCGCGAGGGCAGGATCAGGCAGACCAGCAGGAAGACGACGAGGCTCAGAAGCAGCCCCACCAAAATCGGCTCGTCCATCAGCCCCAGAAGGACGGGGTGGCTGAGCCCCTTCTGCGCCAGGAAGTCCAGAACCAGCGCTTTGCGGTGCTCCATCATCAGAACGACCGCGCTGCCCGCGATCAGGGAGGCGACGGCCCCGGCCTCGGAGGCGCGCTTCCAGTACAGTCCGAACACGTAGGGGAAGAAGGAGCCCGCGGCCCGGAGCGTGAAGGAGAACATCAGCAGCGTGATGATGTTGCCCACGTTGAAGTAGGCGACGGCCCCGGCCAGAAGGCCGATCACCACCATGGTGACGCGGGTGACGTTCAGGACGCGCCCGCTCGACGCCCGGGGGTTGATGAAGGTCTTGTAGAGGTCGTTGCCGAAGATCGAGCCGGCGCCCAGCAGGTCGGAGTCCGCGCTCGACATGGTCGCGGAGAGGATTCCCGCGAAGAGCAGCCCCACGATGACCGCGGGCATGGTGGCCATGGCCAGGTGCGGCAGGGCGTATTTGGGGCCCTCCTTCAGGATCAGGCCGGAGTCGATCCTGTTCATGTTGATCAGGGCCAGGGTGATGATGCCCAGCAGCGTCGGGATGAAGGCGTAGGCGAAGTTGACGATGGCGGCGATGATGGAGCCCTGACGCGCGGCCCTGCCGTCCCGCGCCGCGTAGTAGCGGGAGACGGCCTCCTGCCCCACGGTGAAGGACGCGACGTACATGATCACGAGCGCTGCGATCTTGTAGGGCCCGATCCCCTTGAAGAGGTCGAAGGTCCCCTCCGGAACGTTCGCTGCGACGTTGCCCATCCCGCCGGCCATGTCGAGCGCGTAGGGCAGGGCCGCCGCCATGCCGAACACGATCAGGAACACCTGCACGAAGTCCGTCAGGGTGACGCTCCAGAGCCCGCCCATGACCGCGTAGACCGTGACCACCACCGTGACGCCCAGAACCGCCATCTTGTAGTCGATCCCCAGCATGACCGAGACGACCGCGGAGGACGCGATGAACTGCGCCGCCGTCAGGCCAATGAGGGGCAGGATCATGATGATGGCGGTGATGGCGCCGGAGAGCGGTCCGTAGCGCCTGCGGAAGTACTCCGGGACCGTCTTGACCTCCGCGGCCCGGAACCTGTGGGCGAGGAAGGTCAGGATGACGAAGGCGATGCCCATCGCGGTGACGTACCACGACGCGCTCAGTCCCCAGGCCCCGAATCCCTTCTCGACAACCCCCAGGGAGCTTCCCCCGCCGATCTCCGTGGCGGCGAGGGTCCCCGCCATCAGCAGCGGCCCGAGCCTGCGGCCCGCGACCATGAAGTCCTCGTTGGAGCTGATCCGGGTCGAGGACCACCAGCCGATGAGCAGCATCAGCAGCATGTAGCCGGCGACGATCAGAATTACCGTGTTCTGCAAGCAAATTCCTCCTCTGCTCTTGGATTGCGAAAAGCCCTCCTCTTTCCGACGAAAGGTCCTTTTCGCGCTATGGGGTCAGCGTATCACATCGCCCCCGTTTTTTCAAAATCCACGGCAGCGCCCTCCGAGAGGGCGGCGTACGCCTCCGGCGTGTCGAGGTCCGCAAAAAGTCCGTCCGGCCCGTCGACCGTCCACAGCTCCTCCCGGTACCGGCGGAGGAGATCCCGCCCGCCCCGGTCCCCCGCCAGGGCCCTCAGACGCCCGCGCCACAGGTCCTCGAAAAAGATCGGGTGCCCAAAGCGGCCGCCGCGGCAGGGCGCCAGGGCTGTGCGTCCCGACGGCCTCCGGTCGAAGGCCCGTCTCAACCGCGCCATGTCGTCCGGCCGGGCGGTGGGCAGGTCGCCCAGCATCAGGCAGAAGGGGCCGGGGGGCAGCGCGTCGAGGCCGATCGCGAGCGACGAGGCGTAGCCGCGTTCCGGGGCCGGGTTGATCCGGACGTCGACGTCCTCTCCCAGGGGGGGCAGCGCACGCCGGGTCGCCTCGGAGAGCACGCAGAAGACCGGGGTCAGGCCCGCAAGACGCAGGTTCCGCAGCACGGCCTCCAGCACCGTCCCGGAACCGAACGGCAGCAGCAGCTTCTGGGTCCCCATGCGGCGCGACAGACCGGCGGCCGGCAGGACGGCGTTCATCGGGTCCGCTCCGGCCGGAGGACGGCGTCGTGGCGCAGCGCGTGCAGGGAGCCCAGGATCAGGAGGTCCCAGGAGCGCAGCGCGCGCGTCAGCCGGGGCAGGAAATCGCGGGCCAGAGCCTCGGCCCTGGGGGCGGGGAGAAGGTCCGACCGGTTCATGAGCAGAAACCTTCTCGCGTTGGGGGTGGGGGGCGCGTTCTTGAGGTAGCCGCGCGGGGACTCCAGCAGCGCCGCCAGGCGCTCCGGGGTCAGAGGATCGCCGGGGCGGAACCCGAAATCCTCCGTCATCCGATCCATGCGGTGGACGTGGGCCTCCGTCAGGGGCTCGTCCAGCCGGTCCGCGCCCAGCACGGCGCAGAGCACCGTCGTCCGGCCCGGGATCGGCGGCTCCCAGTCGGCCCAGGCCTTCAGGGGCTTGTGGCGCGCGCCGTCGGCCTCGCAGACCACGAAATCGGCCGCTCCGGCCTCCCACAGCCGGTCGACCGCCCCGGGGAGGAGCCCCTCCAGCTTCTCCCGGTTCCCGTCCCGCACGTGTCTTTGCGCCGTCGTCAGCGGCGATTGGGAGCGCAGCGCCCTGCGGATGCGCTCCACGCCCTCCGCCGCGGGCTCCTCCCCCGTCAGCAGGAGGGGACCGTCTCCGGCCGCCATCTTGGTCGTGGTGGTCAGAAGCACCGTCCCCCGCCGCGCCAGGACCTGACCCAGAGTGCGGAGCAGGGTCGTCTTGCCCCCGCCGCCCACCAGGCTGACCAGCTCCCGTCCCCCCAGGCCGAAGGGGGCGAAAAAGGCCTCCGGGCCTTGTAACGTCGACATCATGCCGATCCCTCCCATCTTCCTCCTCGCTCCATTATATAGAAATCGCCGGCCCCATGAAAACGGGGACGATTTTTACCGCTTGACAATATACAAATATGCAATATAATAATACTGCAAAAACGAATTGGGCCGGAAAAAGGGCGGGAGGGCAGGGAATTCCCGAGCGAAGGGAGGTGAGGCAATGGCAGTTGTGGAGAATGCGCGCAGGAGCGGGGTTTCGGTGAAGCTGAACGCGGGGAACGACCTGTTGACGGGACGGATGATCGTCAAGAGCTGTTCTCTGGGCAAGATCAAGCCCGAGGCGGATGCCGAGAAGGTCATGCGGATCGTGGACCTGCTGGCGGCCGTTCTGGAGTACCCGGCGGTACGGGTAGAGCGGACGGAGGTCAGGAGCCTGGAGAAGGTCTAGGGCGCCGGGGGAGTCCGGCGTCCCCGAAAGGAGGGGATCCGTTGGGCACATTTTATGGGAAGGGAGGTGATGCGTGTGGCAACACGGTTGAAGCTCGTGTTCACGGGCGTGGGGGACAGGAAGATCGCCATGCAGTTTCCCTACGTGCGCGGCTCCGCGACGGGGGCCGAGGTCAAGGCTCTGATGCAGGGGATCGTGGCCGACGGAGGCGTCTATGTGGACGTCCCGACGGGCATCGTCGGGGCGGAGCTCCTGGACAGCACCAGTACCCCCGTCGACCTGGGGTAGGCGAGAGGAGGAGCCGACGATGCGCCGGCGTGGAGGGGGGGCGCAAGCCCCCCTTTTGATCGACAGGCTGATTGAGGATCGGGGAGGCGAAGGATGGAGACGTTTGTTCAGGCGGCGCTGCAGAACGGTTTTTCGGTGGTGGTGGCCGCGTTTTTGCTGCTTCGGATGGAGCGGGAGCTGAGGGGGCTGAGGGAGGCGATCGATCGGCTGCGGTACTGCCAGAGCTGCCGTTTTGCGCCCCTGGTGCGCGAGGACGGGGAGGGGAGGTAGCGGATGCTCTATGCCGTGGAGTTCTTCCGTCCCGAGGAGTTCGCCTGTCCCTGTTGCGGGAGGGGCCGCCCGGCTCGGCTTCTGGTGCTGTGGCTGGACCTGCTGCGCCGGGCCTGGGACGGCCCTGTGCGCGTCAACTCGGGGTACCGATGCGCGGCGCACAACCGGGAGGTCGGGGGCGCGGAGCGGAGCCGGCATCTGCTGGGATGCGCCGCGGACGTGGCTCCCACGAAACCCGGCGGGGGCGCGTTCCCCGCCCTGGCGCACCGGCTGTGCGCCTTGCCCGGCTGGGAGCTGATCGTCCACGACCGCTTCGTCCACATCGGCGTCCCGACTGCGGAGTCGGAGAGGCCCTGGGACGGGGAGACGCTTTTGCTGTGAGCGGGAGGCCGCCTTGAGGGATGGCCGCGCTGTGCCCCTCCGGCCGTTTGTCGGAGGGGAATGCGATTACGGAGACGATACAACCCCGCTGAACGCGATCGTCATTCGCCTCCCCTGAAAGGGGACGGCCAGACTGCCAGCGATTCCCCGAAGGGGAGGGCTGTGCAGGTTGGCTGTTTTCTTCATCAGGTGGCTCGCGTCAGCGAACCGGAGGGGTTGCTCTTCATGCACAGCCACCCCCCAGCCCCTTTGGGGCAGCCCCCTTTTTTTGTTGACACGTGTCAAAGCACGTACTAAAATCGGGGTGTCAGAGCGGGGAGGTGGGGGGTGTGGGCTCGGACGACATCATTAAGATCATCGAGGCCGACGGATGGTTCGCCGTTGCGCAGAGGGGAAGCCACATTCAGTTCCTCCATACGACGAAGCCCGGAAAGGTGACGGTTCCCGCCAACCGCAAGGACCTCCCCAAGGGCACGGTAAATGCGATACTCAGACAAGCGGGGCTCAAATAGCTCCGCACATTCGAGGCAGGTGGCCGACATGAGAGACCGATACATTTTTCCCGCCGTTTTCAACTATGCCGACGACGGCATCTCCGTTTCCTTCCCCGATCTTCCGGGGTGTTTCACCTGCGGCGATACAGACGAGGAGGCCGTGCGGATGGCCGAGGAGGCCGTGGGGCTCCACCTGTACGGTATGGAGCGGGATGGCGACCCCATCCCCGAGCCCAGCCGAGGCGATCGGCTCGCCGTAGCGCCGAACGAATGCATCTTCCTCGTCGATGTCTGGATGCCCCAGGTCCGGGAGGACGTCGAGCCCGTCTACGTCAAGAAGACCCTGACCATCCCCTCGGACCTGAACGAGGCGGCCAAGCGGGCCAACATCAACTTTTCTCAGGTGCTCGCATCGTCGCTCCGCCAGATCCTCAAAAAACGGCCCGTCCGAAACTGAACAGGGGGTCCTCCGGCTCCGGCATGGAGGCTTTTTGCCGCCCCGTTCCCCCGGCCTTCAGTGGAAACGCACCCAAAAGAGGAGGCCCCCGACGGTTGTGCGTCCGGCCGATCAAAGTGGATTGTCAAAAAGCGAAAACCCCGCTCGAAAGCGGGGTTTTATGCTTTACCGGAGAAATCCGGATATTCTGCTGGAGGCGGCACCCAGATTCGAACTGGGGATAAAGGATTTGCAGTCCTCTGCCTTACCACTTGGCTATGCCGCCCTTTCGGGAAAAGAGGGCCGCCCGTAGCGGGCGACGCGCTCTATTTTAATAGGAAGTCCGCACTTCGTCAAGGAAAAAACGGGTCGGGCGCCTATTTGCGCGTGTAGAGGAAGGGGCCCGCCATCTCGAAGCCCATCTTCTTGTAGTCGAAGATCTGCTCGGTGGAGCCGACCAAAAAGTATCCGCCCGGGGCCAGGGCGTTGAAGAATTTGACGTAGAGCAGGGATTTGGTCTCCGCCGTGAAGTAGATGACGACGTTGCGGCAGAGGATGACGTCGAACCCGCTTCCGAAGGGGTCGTCGATCATGTTGAAGCGCTTGAACGTCACGCGGCGCCTGATCTCGGCGTTCACCTCGTAGGTCTCGCCGCCGTCGCGCGTCGTGAAGTACTTGGACAGGTACTCCGGCGGGACGTTCAGGAGCTGGCGCTTGAGGTAGACGCCCTTCTGGGCGATGGCGATGGCCCCCTGATCGATGTCCGCGGCCAGCACGGGGGTCGTGGCGTCCAGCCCGCAGACGGCCGAAAGGATGGCCAGGGAGTACGGCTCCTCGCCCGTCGCGCAGCCCGCGCTCCAGAGCTTCAGCCGCTTGTGCCCGCGCTTTTTAATCAGCTCCGGGATGATCTGGTCCCTCAGCTTCCACCACTGGTTGTCGTTGCGGAAGAACTCCGAGACGTTGATCGTCAGGTGGTCCAGAAACTCCCTCAGCTTCCGGTCGTCGTTCTTGATCGTGTTGAAGTACTCGTCATAGGTCTTGACGTTCCAACGGTCCATCAGCATGTGGACCCGCCGGTGGATCTGATTCTTGTAGGAATTCAGATCCAAGCCGATGATCTTGCGCAGCTTCTGCTTGAACGTCTCGTACTCGGGCGAGTTGTACTGGTTCAGTTCTTCCATCAGGATTCTTCCCCTCCGGCGGCGCGCCGAATCAGTCCTCCAGGACTTCCTTCTCCTTGGCCTTGTAGGCCTCGTCCACCTTCTTGATGTACTCGTCCGTCACGTCCTGGACGTCCTTGGAGTACTTCTTGAGGTCGTCCTCGGTGATGGCGGAGTCCTTCTCCAGCTTCTTGAGGGCCTCCACGGAGTCGCGGCGGTGGTTCCTCAGGACCACGCGGGCCTCCTCCGCCTTCTTCGCCAGGAGTTTCGTCAGCTCGACCCGGCGCTCCCGCGTGAGCTCCGGCAGGGTCAGGCGCACGGACTCCCCGTCGTTCTGGGGCGTGATTCCGAGGTTCGAGGCGAGGATCGCCTTCTCGATCGCCTTCAGGCTCGAGCGGTCGAAGGGCGAGATCTGGAGCTTGCGCCCCTCGGGGACCGTGATGTTCGCCATCTGCTTGAGGGGCGTCGGCGTGCCGTAGTAGTCCGCCTTGATGTCGCTCACCAGGCCCGGATGCGCCCGCCCGGTCCGGATCGCCAGGTACTCGTTATGCAAAAAAGCCAGGGCCTTCTCCATCTTGTCCCTCAGCTGTTTGATCTCGTTCTTGGGCATAACGTCTCCTCCTCTCGTGTTCTCGACCGCCCCTCGCGGGGTACGGCCAGGAAAACGGGGGTCCCCGGTCACTCGGGCTCCCCCTCCTCTACGATTGTACCAATTCGCTCGCCTTTGACAAGCGCCGAAACGAGGCAGCCCGGACTTTGGACGTCCAGGACGAGGATCGGGATCCCGTTCTCGCGGCAGAGGGAGAAGGCCGAGGCGTCCATCACCTCGATGCCGTCCCGCAGCGCCTCGCGGTAGGTGATGCGCGAGAGGAACTTGGCGTCCGCATGGGTTTTGGGATCCTTGTCGTAGATGCCGTCGACCTTGGTCCCCTTCACCATGCAGTCCGCGCCCATCTCCGCCGCGCGCAGCGCCGCGGTGGTGTCCGTGGAGAAGAAGGGGGACCCGGTGCCCGCGGCGAAGATCACCACGCGCCCCTTCTCCATGTGCCGCAGGGCCCGGCGGCGGATGTAGGGCTCGGCGACGGCCCGCATCTCGATCGCGGTTTGGACGCGCGTGGGCACCCCCAGCTTCTCCAGGACGTCCTGGAGCCCCAGGGCGTTGATGACCGTGCCCAGCATCCCCATGTAGTCGGCCTGCGCCCGCTCGATGCCCAGCGTCTGGATGTCCCTGCCGCGCAGCATGTTGCCGCCCCCCACCACCATGCACAGCTGGATGCCCGCGTTGTAGACCGCCGCGAGCTCCGCCCCGATCCGACGCATGGCGTCGAAGTCGAGGCCGAAATGTTTGTCGCCGGCCAGGACCTCGCCGGAGAGCTTGAGGAGCACTCTGTTGTATTTAGGCATCGCAATCCCCCTTTACATAAAACTCCGGCGCGGAGTCGGTCTCGTCCACGCCGGAGTTCTCATTTCACGAAACTATGGATAAAAGGTCACTCCCCGATCATGAACCGGGCGAAGCGCCGGACGACGATGTTCTCGCCCAGCTTGGCGATCGTCTCGACGACCAGGTCGTTGATCTTCTTGTCGGGGTCGCGGATGTAGCCCTGCTCCATCAGGCAGGTCGACTCGTAGAACTTGCGGACCTTGCCCTCCACGATCTTCTCGATGCGGTCCTCGGGCTTGCCCTCGTCGCGGAGCTGCTGGCGGTAGATCTCCTTCTCGCGCTCCAGGTCCTCGGCCGGAACGTCCTCGGCCCGCAGGTACAGGGGGTTCGCCGCCGTGATGTGCATGGCGATCTCGTGCCCCAGGGCGTTGAACTCGTCCGTCTTGGCGACGAAGTCCGTCTCGCTGTTCAGCTCCAGAAGGGCCCCCACCTTGAAGTTGTTGTGGACGTAGTGGAAGATGCGGCCGTCGCTCGCCGTGCGGGAGGCCTTCTTGGCCGCCTTGGCGAGCCCCTTCTCGCGAAGGTAGTCGATGGCCTTCTCCACGCTGCCGCCGACCTCGGCCAGGGCCTTCTTGCAATCCATCATCCCGGAGCCGGTGCGCTCCCGGAGCTCCTTGACCGCGCTTGCGGAAATGTCTGCCATGATCAACGGTCCTCCTCGTCCTCGCTCTGTCCGCTGCCGTAGGTATCGTGCAGGCGCTCGCGGACGGCGATCAGATCCTCTTCCTTGACGTCGACGGGCGCGGCTTCCTCGGCGTCCTTCTCCGCTTCGGCCGCGGCATCGTCCTCTCCCTGGCGCCCCTCGATCACGGCGTTGGCCATGAGGCCGGTGATCAGCTTGATGGCGCGGATGGCGTCGTCGTTGCCGGGAATGGGGTAGTCGATCACCTCGGGGTCGCAGTTCGTGTCCACGATGGAGACCACCGGCACGCCCAGCTTGCGGGCCTCGGCGATGGCGTTCTCCTCGCGGCGCGGGTCGATGAGGAAGATCGCGTCGGGAACGGCGGTCATCTTGGCGATGCCGCCCAGGTACTTCTCCAGCTTCAGCTGCTCCTTACGCAGCGTGGCGAGCTCCTTCTTGGAGAACTTCTCCCACGTGTTGTCCTCGTCGTACTTGCGGAGCTCCAGCATGCGCTGAACGCGCTTGCGGATCGTGGGGAAATTCGTCATCAGGCCGCCCAGCCAGCGCTGGTTGATGAAATGCTGGCCGCAGCGCGTCGCCTCGTCGCGGATCGTGTCCTGCGCCTGGCGCTTCGTCCCGACGAAGAGCACCGTGCCCCCCTCCGAGACCGTCGTGCGGATGAAATCGTACGCCTTGTCCAAGCCCCTCACGGTCTTCTGCAGGTCGATGATGTAGACCCCGTTGCGCTCCGTGAAGATGTAGGGCTTCATCTTGGGGTTCCAGCGCCTCGTCTGGTGCCCGAAGTGCACCCCGCACTCCAGCAACTGCTTCATGCTCACAACTGCCACTTTTTCAACCTCCCAAAGGTTAAGCCTCCGCCCGGCGCTTCGATTTGGAGCCAAAAATCCCGCACCCGTCCACGGACAATGCGCGGGACACCTTCGCGGCCCCGCGCCGAGCGTGTGTGATCGTCAACACGCAGGACAGTATATCAGAAACCCCCGTTTTTGTGGACGGGGTTTCCCGCCTCCCGAACGTTCCGCTTCCCGTCCCGTCAGTAGAGCCCCATCAGGCGCGGCAGCGCCGTGCTCAGAAACGGCAGGTAGCTGAGCAGGAGGATGTCGAGGATCATCACGAGGATGAAGGGGAGGGCCGCACGTGAGATGTCCTCGAGCGATATCCTGGCGATGCCGCAGCTGACGAAGAGGCAGACCCCCAGCGGGGGCGTCACCATGCCGATCGCGAGGTTGACGACGATGACGATGCCGAAGTGCAGGGGGTCGACCCCGATCGTCCGCAGGACGGGCATCAGCACCGGGACCAGGATGATGATGGAGGCGACCGTCTCCATGAACGTCCCGACGAAGAGCAGCAGCAGGTTGATCATCAGGAGGATGACCACGGGATTGGAGGAGAGCGCCAGCATCCCCTCGGCCACCATCTGCGGCACGCGCCTGGAGGTGATCACCCAGCTGAAGGCCGAGGAGGTCCCGATGATGAAGAGGATCACCGCCGTGCTGACCGCCGTGTTCACGAAGATGGCCTTGAGCTGGCCGAGTCGGAGCTCCCGGTAGACGAAGAGCCCGACGAGGAGTCCGTAGACCACGGCCACGACGGCGGCCTCCGTCGGCGTGAAGACCCCGCCGTAGATTCCCCCCAGGATGATGGCGGGCATCAGGAGGGCCCAGAAGGCGTCGCGAAACGCGGCCGCCCGCTCGGCCCACGAATAGCGCCGCTCGCCGCGGTAGCCGCGCCGCCTTGCGATCAGCCACGCGACGAAGATGAGGGAGGACCCGACCAGGACCCCGGGGACCACGCCCCCCATGAAGAGCGCGCCGACCGAGACGCCGGTCATGACCCCGTAGATGATCATCGGGATGCTGGGCGGGATCATCACGCCCAATGTCCCGGCCGTGGCCTGAACCGCCGCCGTGTAGGGCTTTCCGTAGCCCCGCGCCACCATCTCGGGGATCAGGACGCTCCCGATCGCGGCGACGCAGGCCGCCGCCGCCCCCGAGATGGCCCCGAAGAACATGCTGGCGATGATGGCGACGAAGGCCAGCCCGCCGGAGAAATGCCCCACGAAGGTGTTCGCCAGGTGTATGAGGCGGCGCGATATCCCCCCGGTCTCCATGAGGGCCCCGGCCAGGATGAAGAAGGGAACGGCCATGAGGGGGAAGGAGTCCATGGCGGTGAACATCTTCTGGACGAGCACCGTCGGCGGTATCGAGCTCAGCACCAGCGTCAGGAGCGTCGCGCTCCCGATGGACAGGGCAATGGGGATGTTGAGGAGGAACAGCACGATCAGCGTGGCGAAGAGGAGCCCCATCATTGCGCCTTCCCCTCCCCAACGAGCTGCAGCGCCACGGACTCCAGTGCGTAGAGCAGCATCAGCCCCCCGCCCACGACCAGCGCGCCGTAGGGCAGGGCCATCGATATCTCCATCGCCGGGGACTCCTGGGCGGATACGACCCCCAGAAGGCGCATCCCGTAAAAGATCAGCCCGCCGCAGAAGAGCGCGGCGATCAGGGAACCGAACACCTCGACCGCCCGCTTCAGCCGGGGCGGAAAGAGCATCGTCAGGGCCTCGACCCCGATATGCCCCTTTCGGCGCAGGCCGATCCCGGCCCCCAGCATGGAGAGCCACACCATGATGTAGCGGCTGGCCTCCTCGGACCACGGCAGCGACGCCCGCAGGACGAAGCGGAAGATGACCTGCGCGAAGACGATCGCCACCATCGCCCCCACGAGAAAGAACAGCACGTACTCCGTAAACCCCTGAACGAAATCCAGAAACCTCGAGACCCGTCGCATACGACAATCCTCCCCGAACTCTTCTGTGGCAAAACGCCGAACGGCACGCGGCAGGCGCGGAACGGCCTCCTCAGGCCCACCCGGCGAGATGCAGGAGCCTCCGGGCGTCGGCGTTGCCTATAAGAAGGGAGCGCGGCGAAGCACCGCGCCCCCGACTTTCAAAAACGGTCGATCCCGCGCCCCTAGGGCTTGGAGTTCACGATCTTGTCCAGCAGCTCCGCGGCGTCCCCGAGCTCTCCGCGGAAATCCTCGTAGACCTTCCCGGATGCCTCCCTCAAGGGCTCGATGTCGGGCGTCGTGACCTCCATGCCGTTCTTCTTCAGGGTCTCGACGTACTCCTGTTCCATCTTGTCGCAGACCTCGCGCTGATAGAGCGCGGCCTCCTGCGCGGCTGCCGCGAGAACCTCCCGGTATTCCTCGGGCAGCGAGGCGAACACGGGCTGGGCGATGGCGATCATGGCGGGGGAGAACACGTGGCGCGTCAGGGCCAGATGCTTCTGGACCTCGAAGAGCTTGGAGGTGTAGATGACGGGCACGGGGTTCTCCTGGCCGTCGATGGTCCCCTGCTGCAGCGCCGTGAAGACCTCGCTCCACGCCATCGGTGTCGGGTCCGCCCCCAGCAGGCGCCACATCGCCATGTGCACCTTGTTCTCCTGCGTGCGGATCTTGAGCTCCGCGATATCCTTCAGCTCGTTGACCGGGCGCTTGGAGTTGGTGAGGTTGCGGAACCCGTTCTCCATCCACGCCAGGCCGCGGATCCCCTTGGGCTCCAGCAGTCCCAGAATGTGGCGGCCGATCTCACCGTCCAGGACGCCGTAGACATGGGCTTTGTCCTTGAAAAGGAACGGGAAGTCGAAGATGAGGAAGCGCTTCTCGAACCCGCCGACCGGCCCCGTGGAGCCGACGTACATGTCGATGGTCCCGAGCTGGAGCCCCTCCAGAATGTCCCGCTCGCCGGTGCCCAGCTGGTTGTTGGGGAAGATGTCGATCTGCACGTCCCCCTTGGTACGCTCCTCGACCAGCTCCTTGAAGCGGACGGCCCCGTGATGGTACGCGTTCTCCACCGGGACCGCATGGCCCAGCTTGAGGACGAACTTGGCCTCGGCCGAAGCCGTCCCCGCGAACAGAACGGCCGAAAGCAAAAACGCGACAAAGAGAACAGCCTTGAAACGACACTTCATTCTCTGACCCTCCTCATTCGATTTGGCGATACCGCGCCGATAAAGAGCAAAACGCTCCTCCCGCACCCGGGCTACTGCTCGTAGGTCCTCTCCCGGACCTGGATCAGCTTCGTCAGCACCGTATTGACGGGGACGGGGACCCCAAGCCTCTCCCCCTCCTCGACCACGGCGCCGTTGATCACGGAGATCTCCGTCCGGCGCTTGGCCAGGACGTCCTGAAGCATCGACGAACGGTTCTCCCCCGTCCTTTTGGCGATGGCCCGCGTGTGCTCCAGGGGGTCGTCGACCTCGAAGCGGATCCCCTTGGCCCCCGCCACCGCACAGGCCTCCTCGATGGCCGCCCGCATCAGATCCTCCGTCTCGGGGTGCTCGACGAGCTGCCCGTTCCTCAGGCCCGTCACGGCCGTCAGGGCGTTGATGCCGACGTTGACGATCAGTTTGGTCCAGATCAGCCCCATGACGTTCTCCGAGATCTTCGTGACGATGCCGGCCTTCTCGAATGCCGAGGCCAGCGCGGCGATGCGCTCGGACCGGGTGCCGTCCTGCTCGCCGATCACCGTATCGCCCGAACCGGCGTGGCGGATGCGCCCCGGCCCCAGCAGCGTGGAACCGTGCCCGGTGGTCCCGGCCACGACGTGAGCGGCCCCCGCCGCGGCGTTGAGCTTCTCGACGTTGCCCAGGCCGTTCTGCAGCGTCAAGACCATCGTCCGCTCCCCAAGCAGTCCCAGAGCGTCCCGCATGGCGGATTCGGTCAGGGTGGCCTTCACGAATACGATCACGAGGTCGGCGACCCCGGCCTCGGAGGGGTGCGTCACCGCACGGATTTTCTTGATCCGGCGGACCCGGTCCGGCTCCTCGATCTCGAGTCCCGAGGCGTTGAGCGCCTCGACATGCTCACGCCAGACGTCGATCAGGAAGACCTCGTGCCCCGCCTCCGCCAGCGTTCCCCCATAGAGGCAACCCATTGCCCCCGCGCCCAGAATGGCGACCTTCATCGGTCTCACTCCTCCGGCACGATCAATAGATCTTCCCGATGTCGTCCTTGCTGAGCCCGCCGAAGACGTACTCGTCGCTGGGGAACTTGACGTCGCGGACCTCCTGCTTGTAGTCCTGCAGCGCCTTGACGATCTGGTCCCCGATGTCGGCGTACTTCTTGACGAACTTCGGGCGGAAGCGGTCGAACATCCCGAGGAGGTCGTGATAGACCAGCACCTGCCCGTCGCAGTAGCGGCCGGCGCCGATGCCGATCACGGGGATCTTCACGGCCTCGGTGATCGCGCGGCCCAGCTCCTCGGGCACGCACTCCACGACCAGGGAGAACGCTCCGGCCTCCTCCAGGGCCTTCGCCTGCTCCACGATCTTCCGAGCCGCATCCATGTTCTTGCCCTGCAGCTTGAACCCGCCCAGAAGTCCGGCCGTCTGGGGGGTCAGGCCGATGTGCCCCTGCACGCCGATCCCGGCCTCGACCATGCGCCGCACCGTCTCGGGCATGCAGCCCTCCAGCTTGACGACGTCGCAGCCGCCCTCCTTCAGCAGGCGGTTGGCGCTGCGGATGGCCTGCTCCGGCCCCTCGTTGTAGGACCCGAACACGAGGTCCCCGACGATCATGGGGGAGGGCGCGCCCTTCACGACGGCCTTGATGTGGTGCACCATCTGGTCCGTCGTCAGGGGAACCGTGGAGTCGTTGCCCAGCATGGTCATGGACATGCTGTCCCCCACCAGGATCATCTCGATCCCCGCCTTCTCGACCAGGGTCGCCTGGCCGAAGTCGTAGGCCGTGACGTAGCTGATTTTCTCCCCGTTCTGCTTCATCTCCTGGAGCTTCTGAATCGTTACCTTAGCCATGATGCAAGACCTCCCTCAGGATTTTGTGGAAGACGACGGGCTCACCGCCCGGATACAACGCAGGATCGTGCCGAAAAATCGCGCCGTTTTCCCAATAGGGCCGCCGGCTTCATTCTGGAGCATTGTCTTTTACGCAAAAATTCAGTCATTTTAAAAGAAACACCCTTCAAGGCTCGAGGACGATGTGAGAGCCGGTGAAACGAACGACGAACAAAACAAAAAAGCGATGGGAATGTTGAAAAACGAGAATATCGATTTTGGTTATACCAGTTGATCTTACCTTTTCACTTTTGTGTCATAATAGCATAAAAGCGAAAGCTGTAAAGCCGCAGGAGAATTTCGCACGCAGGGCTGTTTTGCGAACAAACCATCGGGCCTGTCCGTTTGTTTTTGCGAATATCGACAATTTTTCGGGACTTTTTGGGATGGTGCCACGCAAATGGAGACGAAACGGGAACGGCTGATTCAGAGACTGACCGAGGAGATCCAAACGGGGTGCTTTCGGGCCGCCTCGCGATTGCCGCCGGAGCGCGTCCTGATGGAGCGGATGGGGGTGACGCGGACCCTCCTCAGGGAGGCCCTGATGACGATGGAGGGCATGGGCAGGATCTCCATCGAGGGACGGAGCGGCATCACCATCGTTCGGAACGGGGAGGAAAAAATAGGCCAGGGCATCGAGAGGCTGGCTCAGTGGCCGTCGGTCCTGAGCGGGGAGATCCTGGAGGTCCGGCTGATTCTCGAGGTCCCCGCCGCGAAGTTCGCCGCCAAAGCACGGAGCGAAGCGGACCTGGAGCAGATGGATCGGTGCCTTGCCGCCCTTTCGGCCTTCGACCACCGCGACGAAAAGGACTACGCCCGCGGGGACGAATGGGACTTCCTGCTGCACCAGACCATCATGAGGGCGGCGGGGAACGAGCTGCTGCTGCGCGTCTACGAGGGCGTGGCCTCCCTGATGCGGGACTTCACGCGGCGCTACCGGGGCGTGCTCTTCAACCGCATCGCCGGATGGGCCGAGAGGGCCTTCCGGGAGCACACGCAGCTGGTCGAGGCCATCCGTGCCCGGAACCCGGAGGAGGCGGGGGAGACGATGCACCGTCATCTATGCCGCACCCTGAAGATCGACCGTTTCGTGAACGATCCGCCCGACCGGTCCGCCCGGGATGTGTTCTGCGGAGAAATTTCCTGACCGGCGGGAGCAGCCGGCGCCAGGCCAAGGATGTCTTCTGCCGATTCTATCGGGCGGCAGGGCTCCCATCCTGTGCGGCGGAGGAGAAATGCCCCTTATCGTTGGGCAGGGCTGCCCGTCCCATCCGCCTGATCGGGCCAAGCTCCTAAACCGCCTTATCACTTCGCCACAGGAATGCTCAGATAGCCGTATTTCCTTTTCTCATACCGCTGTACCTTTTGCCTCACCCTTACCCGCAACGTCCCCTCCATGACCTCTTTTACTCCCACGGGCTCAAGCCACACCGGCAGAGGGTACAATTTGCCCGTTCGGTCGATAAGGCTGTAGTTTGCCTCCTCATCCCCCATAACCATACGGGTCTCATGGGTCCCCCTCTCACTCTGTACAACCATATAGCCCTCACGAAAGACGCCAAGAGGCTCCTCGGAGAACCGGAAGAGAACCTTCCCCGTCTCGTCGATCACCCCAAACGCGTCCTTGGTGGATTCGGGGTCGGAGAGAGCCACCGACGCCAGCCCCTCGGAGAACCGGTA